>JAQCAN010000157.1 GCA_027621335.1 Bacteroidota bacterium | reverse complement strand
CTTGTTGAAAGAGACTAGATCCCCAAGGGTCTCTATGTCCGCTGCCTTCAGACAGTTCAAGGCCCTGACAGACAAGTTCATGTCTACCAACTTTGATTTCAACAGCTGCCTCATGTGCAGTGAACTCTCATCGAACTCCTCACTATCCTTTTTAACTTCTGTCTCCAAAGTGATGCGCTCATCTGAGAAGAGCATGAAGTGATGGATCAGGATTTTCGCAGCTTCTTGAAGCGCATCCTTAGGTGTGATGCTACCATCTGTGATCAACTCGATGATGAGCTTCTCATAATCCGTCTTCTGCTCTACCCTGAAGTTCTCAATGTTGTACTTCACGTTCTTGATAGGAGTGAAGATGCTGTCCGTGAAGATGGTTCCCATTGGTGCACTTGTCACCTTGTTCTCCTCGGCAGGTACATAACCACGCCCTTTCCCGATGGTAATCTCAAGGACCAGTTTAACTTTCTTGTCCATGTGAGCGATGACCAGATCAGGATTCAACACCTGGAATGCAGATGTGAAATTCCCTATATCTCCGGCTGAGAAAGTGTCTTTACCCGAGAGCGTCACTTTTACCTTCTCCGTATTTGCGCCATCGATCTGCTGCTTGAAACGCACCTGCTTCAGGTTGAGGATGATCTCTGTGACATCCTCAACTACTCCTTTGACGGCTGAGAACTCATGTTCTACACCTTCGATTCTCAAAGAGGTGATGGCAAACCCTTCAAGTGAAGAGAGCAGGATCCTGCGCAAGGCATTACCCACAGTAACACCGTAACCTGGCTCCAAAGGTCTGAACTCGAATTGTCCATTCCTGTCATTGGAGTCGATCATGATGACCTTATCTGGCTTTTGGAAGTCTAAGATTGGCATAGCTTTCTACTGTGTTATTGGGATTATTTAGAATATAGTTCCACGATCAGTTGCTCCTTGATGTTCTCAGGAATCTGCTCCCTCTCTGGAAGGGCCAACACCTCACCTTTCATCGTCTCAGCGTTCCATTGAAGCCAGTCCCATTTACTGGAACTTGCCGACAAAGAGGCAGTGATGACCTCCAAGCTCTTAGATCGCTCCCTTACTTCCACAACATCACCTGGACGGAGTGTGTAAGACGGGATGTTGGTCAATTTTCCATTGACCAAGATGTGACAATGACCAACCAACTGACGTGCTGCTCTTCGTGTAGAAGCGATACCCAACCTGAAGACTGTGTTGTCCAATCTCGCCTCACAAAGCTGAAGAAGGTTGGTACCAGTGATACCTTTCTTGCTTTGCGCATGATGGAACATCTTGGCGAATTGCTTCTCCAAAATGCCATAGGTGAACTTTGCTTTCTGCTTTTCCAAAAGCTGCATAGAATATTCGGATTGCTTACCTCTCCTCTTATTCGGTCCATGCATTCCAGGAGGATAATTCTTCCTCTCCAGTGCTTTATCAGGTCCGAAAATCGGTTCCTTGAATCGTCTTGCAACCTTGGACTTGGGTCCTCTATAACGTGCCATTTGTCTTTCTTAACTCTGTGTGTAAATACTCTCAGGAATCAAACCCTTCTCTTTTTAGGAGGGCGACATCCATTGTGCGGCATAGGTGTGACGTCTATGATCTCAGTCACTTCTATCCCCATGTTGTGAAGCGAACGTATTGCGCTCTCACGACCTGTTCCAGGACCTTTGACATAAACCTTCACCTTCCTCAGGCCATATTCCAAGGCTTCCTTTCCACAGTCCTCAGCAGCCATCTGAGCTGCATAAGGGGTGTTCTTCTTGGAACCTCTGAATCCCATCTTTCCTGCTGACGACCAAGAGATGACTTCTCCTGAGTTATTGGTCAACGAGACGATGATGTTGTTGAAGCTCGCTTGAATGTGAGCTTGCCCATGGGATTCTACCCTTACCTTCTTTTTCTTCTTTGTACCAGCTTTGGCCATGATCTGTCAGTTATGCTGATTATTATTTGGTTGCCTTCTTCTTGTTTGCAACGGTCTTCCTCTTACCTTTTCGGGTTCGGGAATTATTTTTGGTGTGCTGTCCTCTCAGCGGGAGACCAGAACGATGGCGTATACCTCTGTAGCATCCGATGTCCATCAGACGCTTGATGTTGGTCTGTACCTCGGAACGCAATGCTCCTTCTACGCGGTACTCATCATTGATCACTTTACGGATGCCTGCCAACTGGTCATCAGACCAATCTTGAACTTTTACTCCGTAATCTACACTTGCCTTATCCAAGATGGATTTTGCAGTGTTCCTGCCTATTCCGAAGATGTAGGTCAAGCCTATCTCTCCTCTTTTATTCCTAGGAAGGTCTATACCAGCTATACGTGCCATATCTCTTTATTCAATAGTTTAATTCAAAATCAGCCTTGTCGCTGCTTGAACCTGGGGTTCTTCTTGTTTATCACATAGAGTTTCCCCTTTCTTCTCACGATCTTACAATCAGCTGATCGCTTCTTGATACTTGCCCTGATCTTCATGCCAGTCTGTTTTACTTATATCTATAGGTTATCCTACCCTTGCTCAGGTCGTATGGAGACATCTCCACTTTGACCTTGTCCCCAGGAAGGATTCGTATGTAGAACATGCGCATCTTACCAGAGATGTGAGCTGTAATCATATGCCCATTCTCCAATTCAACACGGAACATTGCATTCGACAATGCTTCCCGGATTACTCCGTCTTGTTCTATTGAGGCTTGTTTTGCCATTAATCAGTTTACCCTTTCTTTCTTTTTTGCCAAGACTTGTTCAACGTATTCGAATGTCGACAAGAGTTCTGCTTTTCCTTTTCTCACCACCACATCATGCTCATAATGGGCGGATACCTTCTTATCCTTGGTCACTATGGTCCAACCGTCTGATAGTTGGTTGATTTCCTTGGTTCCCAGATTTATCATTGGTTCTATGGCCAATGTCAAACCTTCGATCAGTTTCACTCCACGCCCTCTTTTCCCATAATTGGGAACCTCTGGAGCTTCGTGCAAGTTCTTTCCGAGTCCGTGACCTACCAATTCGCGCACAACACCAAATCCATTGGATTCTGCATGTTGTTGAATTGCGAATCCGATATCTCCGACCCTATTTCCAGCAATGGCCTCCTGTATGCCCTTCTCCAAGCACTCTTTGGTGACTTGAAGAAGCTTTTTCACTTCAGGAGTTACCTCACCTACTTCGAAGGTGTAAGCGCTATCGCCATAGTACCCGTTCATGTACACTCCACAATCCACAGAGATGATATCACCATTCTCTAGAGGCTTGGAAGTTGGTATCCCATGCACCACTTGCTCATTCACAGAGCAACACAGCGAGTTCGGAAAGCCATGGAATCCCAAGAATGCTGGGTGTGCCCCATGGTCCTTGATGAACTCTTCGGCAATCTTATCCAGAGCCAAAGGACTAACCCCTGGTTCTATCAAAGCTGCCACTTCAGCTAACGTCTTGCCAACAAGTAAAGAACTTTGTCTAAGTATCTCTATCTCCTCCTCTGTCTTTGCATGGATCATGCTTATCCGGCCATTCCGAACGCGGAAGATCCACGTCCTTTGATTTTACCTGATTTCATGAGCCCATCATAGTGACGGGAGAGAAGATGACTTTCAATTTGTTGTAAGGTGTCCAACACTACTCCCACCATGATAAGCAGAGATGTTCCTCCGAAGAACAAGGCGAATCCTTGTTTCACTCCGAACATCACAGCAAAAGATGGAAGTATGGCCACCAATCCTAGAAACACAGCCCCTGGAAGTGTGATTCTAGAAAGAAGATTGTCTAAAAATTCTGAAGTCTTTTTACCTGGCTTCACACCTGGGATGAATCCACCGTTCCTTTTCAGGTCATCTGCCATCTGATTCGGATTGACCGTTATGGCTGTATAGAAATAGGTGAAGATAACTACCATTAGGAAGAATATGAAGTTGTACCAGAACCCATTGATATTCACCATACTCTGAAGAAACGCTCCAGGCTCTGCGTTCAGAGCCTGAGCAATGTACAACGGCACGAACATGATAGCTTGAGCGAAGATGATCGGCATGACCCCAGCAGCATTGACCTTTAAAGGAATGTACTGGCGAACTCCTCCATATTGCTTGTTGCCTACCACACGCTTGGCGAATTGAACTGGCACTCTTCGTGTGGCTTGGACCAATGCGATGGTTGCGGCAATGACCAGTAACAGGAAGACTATCTCCACCAACAGCATGACAAGTCCACCTCCACCGAGACCAGTCTGCGAAATGACTTCTTGAATAAAGGCTCCTGGAAGACTGGCAATGATTCCGATCATGATGAGCAAAGAGATACCATTTCCTATTCCACGGTCAGTGATACGTTCACCCATCCACATGACGAACAAAGTTCCAGCAGACAGAATGATGATGGAACTGATCCACCAACCGGTCGTCTCCATAGGAACTGCCCCAGGGACTGTAGTCACGGTAGCTGCAAGGTAACCTGGCGCCTGTAATGAAGTGATGGCCACCGTAAGAAAACGGGTGATCTGATTCAATCGCTTCTGTCCACTCTCCCCCTCTCTCTGCATCTTCTGAATGGAAGGCACAGCTATTCCCATCAACTGCATGATGATGGAGGCCGAGATATAGGGCATGATTCCCAGCGCAAAGATGGACGCTCTGCTGAAAGCACCTCCAGTGAACAACGCCAAAAGACCGATAAGTCCATCACCGCTACCGCTGGAATTACCAGCCTCCAGAGCATCTAGATCGACTCCAGGAAGCACTACGAACGAGCCAATCCTGTATATCAAGATAAATCCTAGGGTAATGAGGATTCGGTTCCTCAACTCCTCAATTTTCCAGATGTTCTTTAATGTCTCGATGAAGTTCTTCATGTATCTCTTAGGTTTAGGCTAGGACTGTGACTGTTCCTCCTTTAGATTCAATGGCCTCTTTGGCAGATGCCGAGAAAGCGTGAGCAGTAATATTCACTGTCGCATTCAATTCCCCTCTACCTAGGATCTTGATGAGATCCTTCTTGGCCGCAAGACCTACAGCTACCAACGATTCTGGAGAAAAATCAGTAAGCTTCTGCTCATCAGCCAAGAGCTGAATCGTATCAAGGTTGATGGCCTTGTACTCGACCCTATTCCTATTCGTGAATCCGAACTTGGGAATCCTTCTTTGCAAAGGCATTTGTCCTCCTTCGAATCCTCTTTTCTTAGAGTAACCTGAACGGGACTTGGCTCCTTTATGGCCTCTTGTGGATGTACCACCTCTGCCAGACCCTTCTCCCCTTCCTACTCGCTTACGCTGCTTGGTCGAACCAACCGCAGGTTTAAGATTACTTAATTCCATTTCTTACTTCTTAGACTTTTACTTCTTTTCAACTGTTACCAGGTGTCCCACCTTAGCCACCATTCCAAGGATTTGAGGTGTGGCCTCATGTTCCTTTGGGTTATGTAATTTCTTGATGCCCAATGCTACCAATGTGGCCTTTTGGTCCTTCGGTCTGTTGATTGCGCTTCTAACCTGTGTTACAATGATCTTTCCCATAACTTCTCTCTTTTATCCGTTGAAGACCATTCGCACGTCAATTCCCCTGTCTTTAGCAACCATTCTTGCATCACGTAATTGAGTCAGTGCATCCATCGTTGCTTTGACCACATTGTGAGGGTTCGAAGAACCCTTCGACTTGGCCAATACATCTCTCACTCCAACACTTTCCAAGACAGCACGCATAGCTCCACCTGCAATAACTCCTGTTCCGTTGGAAGCAGGTTTGATGAAGACACGAGCACCTGAGAACTTCCCATATTGCTCATGAGGTATGGTCCCATTGATGACCGGTATCTTGACGATGTTCTTCTTCGCATCATCTATGGCCTTTTGGATTGCACCTGTTACCTCCAAGGATTTACCGAGTCCATGGCCTACGATACCATTCTCATCACCTACCACCACAATGGCTGAAAAGCTGAATGTACGTCCTCCTTTGGTCACCTTGGTCACCCTGTTGACAGCCACGAGCTTATCTTTAAGCTCCATTTCGCCTGCCTTCAAACTATTTTTTTCTTTCGCCATGTCGTTATCAGAATTGTAGTCCTCCTTCTC
>JAQCAN010000156.1 GCA_027621335.1 Bacteroidota bacterium | reverse complement strand
GGGTTGCTGGTTGTGGGGGTGAAACATATTAAGGCTGTCAGTTCGAGTGATGGCGAAGTGGCCCCTGAGCGGAGTCGAAGGGAATGAGCCATTGTATCGAGAACGAGAACGAGAACAGAAGGCCATCCTTCACACTCTCGTAAGCCTGAAAAAGCGTAGGGTGTTCAGCACAGCCGATAAGCTAAGCCCTAAGAGCAAGCCCACCCAGATGCCGATATACCCCAAGTCCCACACGAAAGCGGAGAGGTAACTGAAAGGCATCCCGATGATGATATAGGCGAAGAACGTGATGCCCGTGGGCCACCAGATGTCCTGCAAACCACGCAAGGCCCCGATGGCCGCTACCTGCACCCCATCCGACAATTGGAAGATGGCCGAGATTAGGAAGAGGGTCGCGGCAATACTGATGACCTCAGGATCATCGATGTACCAGGTGGGAATGACAAACCGGAGTGCTGCGATGATAAGCGCGGAACAGCTCATGAACAGTAGCACCTGCATAAGCGTCACTTGCCCGGCCCTACGCATAGCCAACTTATCCTTCCTCCCCAAAGCATTCCCCACTCTTACGGTCGCGGCTACAGCGAGTCCCACACAGATCATAAACGTGGTGGTGATGGCATTGATGGTGATCTGATGGGCAGCCATCTCCTTGGCGCCTATCATTCCCATCATGATAGCCGCCCCAGCAAAGGCACCCACCTCGAAGAACATCTGCAAAGATGACGGCACTCCGAGTCGCAATACTTTTCTGAAGAAACGCTTGGAATAAGTCTTGGGATTGACCCGTTGCAGATAGGACCATAAGCTCAACTCGGCTTTGGACGTCCAATAGCGCATCAGTATAAGTAATACGGCAAACATGACGATGCGGCTCACCAGCGTCCCGATAGCCGCTCCCGTTACACCAAGAGCTGGCGCACCCCAGTTCCCGAAGATGAACATGTAGTTCAAGATGATATTCACCGCGTTTCCGATCAACATGGCGATCATGGGCGGAGTGGATGAACTCAGTCCTTCACATAGTCCTCTGAGCGACTGATAGAAGAGCATGGGCAATAGCGAGTAGACACATAGTCTCATGTACGGAATGGAGAGTGCCGCGACTTCAGGATCCTGTCCCAGATTGAAGACCAAATGAAACGTGCATTCGATGATGAGGATGGACAGCAGCGAGAAAAGGGTGTTGATGACGAAGCTATGCTTGAAGCTATACGAGCATCCCTGCGCATCCCCACGCCCATCCGCTTCGGCCACCAAAGGCTGTAGCGCCATGCTCAAGCCCATGCCCACCACGAAGAAGACGACAAAGACCGAAACGCCCAAGGACACAGCAGCCAAGGCTGTCGCGCCCAGCTGCCCCACCATGAGGTTGTCGATGATATTCACCGAGACCTGCCCCAGCTGTCCCAAGATGATGGGCCATGCCAATTTCAAGTTCGCATTGAAGTCATACCGGTATGTCTGCCAAAATTTCAAGGCTGCAAAGGAAGGGGAAATGGGCAAGGCCAATTCAAGATTTAAAGTTCAAGGTTCAAGATTTCTGATTCAACACTTCGCTCCGCTCCGTGTGAGGGTTTGACACCTCGGCTCCGCTCGGTGCAGGGGGGGGGTGACAAATTAGGCCTGAGTTGTCAGTTCGAGTGTTCTGCGACCGTAGGAAGCAGAATGTATCGAGAACGAGAACAGAAGGCCTACACATTTTGATTCCCATTCCCATTTTGATTGCCATTGCCATTCCAATCGCTCCGCGATTGCCCCTCCCTAGACTCATTCTAAACTCATCCCCTCGCTAGAATCACTGAACACCGAACGTGGGCTATGATTACCTTAGCCCTGAGCATATGAAAACGAACGAACGCATCACCATTGTAGGAGCCGGATTGGTCGGCTGTCTCCTCGCCTGTTACCTCGGAAAACGAGGCTATAAGGTCACTGTCTATGAGAAACGTGCCGACCGCAGAAAAGCCTCATCCGGAGCAGGGCGCTCCATCAACCTGGCCTGTAGTGACCGCGGCTGGCAAGCCTTGGACCATGTCGGGTTGGGTGATGCCGTGCGAAAGGAAGCCATCGCCATGCGGGGACGTATGCTGCACAGCAAACAGTCCGAACTGAGTTTCCAGCCTTATGGCATCGGAGATGAAGCTATCTATTCCGTGTCCCGTGGGGGGCTGAACAGCACCTTGATGGAACATGCCGAGAAGGACTTCGGGGTGGAATTCGTCTTTGATATGAAATGTATGGACGTGGATCTGGAGAATGCTAAAGCCAACTTCAAACACTATGGCAGTAAGGAGATCATCACGGTGGAGAGCGATGTCATCCTAGCGACTGATGGCGCCTTCTCACGGGTGCGTGGCATCATGCAGCACCTGAACCATTTCGATTATTCCCAGGACTACATCGACTCGGATTATAAGGAACTGAACATCCCAGCCGCAGCTGACGGCTCGCATGTCTTGGACAAGGAAGCTTTGCACATCTGGCCCCGTGGGCGTTACATGATGATCGCCCTGCCTAATCCGGATGGGTCTTTCACCTGCACCCTCTTCATGCCTTATGAAGGCGAGGACTCTTTCGAGCAATTGAACAGCACGGAAGAGGTGCACCGCTTCTTCAAAGAGGTCTTCCCTGATGCCTATCCCCTCATGCCGACCTTGGAGGAGGACTGGAACGCCAATCCCCAAGCCTCCTTGGTCATCATTCGCTGCCATCCTTGGCATTACAAGGGCAAAGTCTGCCTGCTGGGCGATGCCAGCCATGCCATCGTGCCCTTTTACGGACAAGGGATGAACTCCGGCTTTGAAGATGTCTATGTGCTGGATGGCATGATCGATGCTTACAATGGCGACTGGTCAAAGATCCTTCCTGCCTTCGCCAAGCAGCGCAAGCCCGATGCCGATGCCATTGCCGACCTGGCCCTTTACAATTACCGCGTCATGGCCGACTCCGTGAATGACCCGGGCTTCCTGCTCCGCAAGAAGCTGGAGCACCGCATCATGGAGCTCTATCCTGAGAAATATAAGAGCCTATATTCCATGGTCACCTTCAGTCACATCCGTTACAGCGAGGCCCAGCGCAGAGGCCATGCCCAGGATCAACGCTTCAAAGCCATCATCAAAGAACACGACATTGAAGGGCATTTCGCAGATGGCACTATCGATGACTTCATCCATAAGAACCTTAACACCCTTATCACCACATGAGCACCGAAGAAGGCTGGACCAAAGAACAACTGGTAGAACGCATACGCGCCAAGTACAAGGGCGAAGGCCTGAACCCCGACACCTTCATGACGGGACTGCTCTGGAGCAAGCCCATCAGCTATTGGGATTATATCAACTTGGATGCGCTGCTGAGCCTACAGGTGCCGCGCACCATCTTCCCTGATGAGCATGTCTTCATCATGTACCACCAGATCAATGAGCTCATCTTCAAGATGATACTGCATGAGATAGAGCAAGTGGCGGAGCATGAGGGGCTGGATGTGGCCTTCTTCAAGAGCCGTGTAGGGCGCATTGCGCGCTATTTTGACATGCTGGTCTCCTCCTTCAGCATCATGCAGCATGGCATGGACATAGACCAGTACATGCGCTATAGGAACAGTCTGGCCCCTGCCAGCGGCTTCCAGAGCGCCCAGTACCGCCTTATAGAGCTATGCTCCACAGACATAGAGAACCTCATAGACAACCGCTTCAGGAAGGACTACAGCGAGGACTGGAGCTATGAGGACTGCTTTGACAAGATCTATTGGCAGGCTGCTGGAGTGGACCATAAGACGGGTGAGAAGAGCTACACCTTGGAGGATTTTGAGAGCAAGTACATGGACCGTTTCATAGAGACGGCCGCCCGCTATGAGGACCGCAACCTATACGCCCTCTACCATAAGCTGGATGAAGAAGCCAGTGGAGATGAAGAGTTGAGGCAGGTCATGCGCCACTTGGACTATACGGTGAATATCAAATGGGTGATGGCCCATTACAGTGCGGCCCGGCACTACCTGAACAGTGGGAACACCAAGGCCCAGGCCACAGGAGGCTCGGAGTGGGAGAAGTACATGCTTCCCCGCTACCAGAAGCGCATCTTCTTCCCTAGCCTCTGGACCGAAGCCGAGATAGCCACCTGGGGTGTAGCCGCTGAGGAGGCTTTGGAGGGTGGGTAAAACTTTGGGGAGGGGCGGTTTCTTTTTTGAATAGTTTTATGTGCGCACAGGAGAAATAAAGGCATATTGTTGCCTTTATATACTTGTTATCGATATTCGTTTAATTGTATATTTGCGATATACTTTTAATCGCATGGTCTTCCCTCCTATTTCTGATGTCTTGAATGCCTTGGATCTCGACACGATTCCGAACGAACGAAAGGAATTACTCAGGCCATTAGCCCAAGCCATCAAAGCCAAACAGGAGGCTAATCAGGCTATCCTCTTGAACTTCATATGTACCCATAATTCACGCAGGAGCGTATTCGCCCAGGTTTGGGCACAGGCTATTGCTGCTCATCTAGACATCCCGAATGTCCATAGCTATTCTGGCGGCACTGAAGTGACCGCCATCTACCCTAGCATTCTCAGCACTCTGCAACAACAGGGCTTCCAGTCCTCAGTCATCAACGAAGGGCCGAATCCTCATTCTAGCATCAGTTATTCACCCGAAGTGCCTCCTGTCATCGGGTTCTCCAAGCGCTGGGATGATGCCTTCAACCCCCAGGTATCATTCATTGCTGTGATGACTTGTTCGGAGGCGGACAAAGGTTGTCCTTACCTCCCTAAGGCTGAAAAACGTTTTGCCATTCCTTATGAAGACCCTAAAGTCTTCGATGGCGGTGCCAATGAAGAGGAGGCCTACAAATCACGAAGTCTGCAGATTGCTACTGAAATCATGTTTGTCTTCTCAAACCTAAACCCATGAGCAGTGTCAAGCCCCTTTCGTTCATCGACCGTTACCTCACCTTGTGGATCTTCATCGCTATGGCGGTCGGAGTAGGGATAGGTTATTTCTTTCCCTCCTTTCCTGAGACCATCGATGCTTTGAGCAGTGGCACCACCAATGTCCCCATTGCAATAGGCCTCATCTTGATGATGTATCCTCCATTGGCCAAAGTCAATTACTCTTTATTGCCTAAAGTCTTCCAGAACACTCGCATCCTCTCGGTCTCATTGATATTGAATTGGGTCATCGGGCCCGTGCTCATGTTCATTCTGGCCATCACCTTCCTCAGGGACTATCCAGAATATATGGTGGGCCTCATCCTCATCGGCCTGGCGCGCTGCATCGCCATGGTACTCGTGTGGAATGATCTGGCCGAAGGAAGCAGTGAATATGGGGCTGGACTGGTGGCTCTGAACAGCATCTTCCAAGTCTTCGCGTATAGTTTCTATGCCTGGATCTTCATCACGGTCCTCCCTCCCTATTTTGGATTTGAAGGTGCCATCGTAGACATCTCCATTGTCACCATTGCGGAGAGCGTAGCCATCTACCTCGGCATCCCTTTCCTTTTAGGCATCTTGACACGGCTGGTATTGGTCAAACTCAAAGGGGAAGCTTGGTATAACTCCGTCTTCATTCCGACTATCTCGCCTTTGACCCTGATAGCCTTGCTGTTCACCATTCTGGTCATGTTCTCATTGAAGGGCGAGCTCATAGTGCAGATTCCCATGGACGTACTCATCATAGCGGTCCCGCTGCTCATTTACTTCGCTCTTATGTTCTTCATCGGCTTCTTCGTGACAAAGGCCATGGGAGCTAGCTATGACCGCACCACCTCGGTGGCTTTCACTGCAGCAGGGAATAATTTCGAGTTGGTCATCGCTGTGGCCATTGCCGTCTTCGGATTGAACTCTGGACAGGCCTTCGCTGGTGTCATCGGCCCTTTGGTGGAGGTGCCGGCACTTATCCTTTTAGTCCGAGTGTCCTTCTGGCTCAGAGAACGCTACTTCGACACACCTTCTTTGTCTCATCCAAAACAAATCAATAGCTGATGGCACATCATAAGAGATCTGAATTTGGAGAAGTGGAGAATGCCATGGCCTCCTTGGCAAAAGCCTTGGGACATCCCGCCCGCATCGCCATTCTCAAAGAGATAGCCGGCCGGCAGAGTTGCATCTGTGGAGAAATCGTGGAGGTCCTGC
>JAQCAN010000155.1 GCA_027621335.1 Bacteroidota bacterium | reverse complement strand
GCACGAAAGCACAACAACATGTATAGTGCATACCCTTCGGGATACGCACCATACACAAACTGTTTATAAGGGATATGATACCCATGGATTTCAATTATCTTAGGACGGCTATAAGAGATATATAGGTAACTGTAAGCTTACGGCCGACCAGACGGTTCTTATAGCATGATGCCATTCTTTGATCTACTCGCGCTTCATGAAATGGGGCATTCCTATACCTCACAGGCCGGACTCAACATGCATAGGAACTGGATGGGCGAGTTATTCGTGAACATCATGCTGCATACCTATGTTGCAGAAAGACAACCCGAACTCTTACCCGCCCTGGAAACATTCCCAAACATGGTCGTGGGAGCGGGTACAGCAGAATATAAATTCACCAGCCTTGAAGATTTTGAAGCCCTATATGCAAGCCTCGGCATGGGACCCAAGAACTATGGCTGGTATCAAAGCAAGCTACATTCAGCGGCTAAGGACATCTACAATGCTGGGGGTAAGAAGGTGCTGCAAAAATTATGGAAGGCATTGAAAACGCATCAGGAGAACATGACGGATGCAGAATTTTAAAACATGCTGAACAAGGAAGTACATCCTTCAGTAGCAGACGTATATTTGAAATGGAATAAAACGGATTGAAACTACGCCTATCGTCAAAGAATGCATATAACTCTCGGTTGGCGAGCTAAGGGTCATTTACATATTAGCACTCGAATAATGTCTATTTACAGGCCAATACTAATGGACTATACCAAAAACGCCCCGCTTCAAGACAGGCCATTATTGACCATTCATGTGACGGCCATATTCTTAAACAGGGATTGAGTGCGATGGTGCAAAGTAGCGATCTGAAAGAAAGAGACGAAAAGGCCAAAAAGGTCTTGGAAAGCGCTTTTCCAAATAAAAAGATAGTTCAAATCGATTGTATGCCACTTCATCATGATGGGGCAGGATTACATTGTCACTCCAGGAATGAGCCTAAGAAAATTCAATGAGTATTGGCATATTTCGCGACAATGGAAAAACGCAATAGCAGGAAATGCGCGACAACCACACTATTTACATCTTACTAAAGTTCAAGTAAAACAACTTTGTCAGTGCCTTAAAACATAATATGCGCTCATACGAAACCAGTACCAGCACATAAATCCCCAGCAGCATCCCCATCCTTCCTCAATGACCGCAAAGACGCTCATCAAAGACATCCACCTCGTGAATGAGGGACAGATTATCAAGGCGGATGTCCTTTTGGACCAAGGCCTCATTCAAAGCATCAGCCCTTCTCTTTCGGACAGTGAAGCCCAGGTCATAGACGGAACAGGGAAATACCTCCTTCCTGGAATCATAGATGGGCAGGTGCATTTCCGTGATCCAGGACTCACTCACAAAGGGGACCTTTACTCGGAAAGCAAGGCGGCTATTGCAGGAGGCGTGACCTCCTTCATCGATATGCCCAACACCATCCCCAATGTCCTGAGCATGGATGGCCTCAATGACAAGTACGCCCTTGCCGCAGAAAAGTCTCTGGCCAACTACGGGTTCTTCCTTGGGGTGAACGGTGACAACCTGGATGAGGTCATCGCTACGGATACCTCACACTTGCTTGCCGTGTCCGATGATGGGCTCTACTTTACCAAGAAAGGGAACCTCCTCGCGGATAACCCTGAGACCATGGAGAAGCTCTTTGCCAACTGTACATCCATCATCGCCATTCATTCGGAGAAGGAACAGATCATCGAAGAGAATGAAGCCATCTACCGAGAGCGATACGGTGAAGACGTTCCCGTGGAGTGCCATCCCCTTATCCGCAGCGAGAAGGCCTGCTACGAGGCCACTGAACGCGCCATCGCCTTGGCGAATAAGCATCAAGCCCGTCTCCATATCCTACACCTGAGCACCGAAGCGGAAACGCATTTGTTCGAGAAGACCAGATTCCTGCGCGATAAACGAATTACCACGGAAGTGTCCGTCCATCACCTCTGGTTCACGGATAAGGATTATGCGCGCTTGGGAACACTCATCAAATGGAATCCTGCGATAAAAACACAGCGTGACAAAGAGGGCCTTTTGAAAGCCCTGCTCGATGATCGCATCGACCTCATCACCACGGACCATGCGCCTCATACGCTTGAAGAGAAACAAAGACCCTATTTCCAATCCATGTCCGGAGCACCCATGGTCCAACACTCCTTGAACTGCATGCTCGAGTTCTACAGCCAAGGACATCTATCGCTCGAGAAGATAGTGGAGAAGATGTGCCATAACCCGGCCACGCTCTACCGCATAGAGAAGAGGGGTTTCATCAGGGAAGGGTATCATGCCGACCTGACCATTGTGGACCTGGATGAGCCATGGACTGTGACCAAAGAGAACCTCCTGTACAAGTGCGGCTGGTCGCCTTTGGAAGGCACGACATTCGGCAGCAAGATCTTGCAGACCTTTGTCAATGGGCATCTGGTGTATGACCATGGCCTGTTCAACGAAGAGCAAAGAGGACAGGCCCTCCGTGTTGAAATCGATTGAATTGAGCTTTCTTCGCGCCACATGGGAATCACAAGGGATTTGAGCCTGGCCAAAGAGGCACTGGACCGCAATGCCATCATTGCCATACCCACCGAGACGGTGTATGGGTTGGCGGGGAGTGCTTTCAGTGAAGAGGCCATAGCCAAGATCTTCGCCTTGAAGAAACGGCCCTTCTACAACCCCCTCATCGTCCACATCCACTCAGCCGACTATTTGACCGAGGTCGCATCAGACCTCCCTGAGTCAGCCATCGCATTGGCCCATGCCTTCTGGCCTGGTCCCCTGACCCTCGTCTTGAAAAAGAAAGCGTCTATTCCAGATCTGGTCACTGCAGGGAAGGATACGGTGGCTGTCCGAGTACCCGACCACCCCTTGACCTTGGACCTTTTAAAGCAGCTCGACTATCCCTTGGCCGCTCCCAGTGCCAATCCCTTTGGCTCCATAAGTCCTACACGCGCGTCACACGTTCAAGGCTACTTTGGAGATGACTTGGAGGTCATCTTGGATGGAGGAGAATGCCAGAGAGGCCTCGAATCCACCATCATCGGTTTTGAGAATGGCCTACCCATCGTCTACAGACTGGGCTCCCTGTCCATTGAACGTATTCAAGCTGAAGTTGGGCCTTTGCTCAGCCGGACCCTTGACGATACCTCGCCTGCCGCTCCGGGTATGCTCTCACGGCACTACGCCCCTGCCACGGATACCCTTCTCAGCGATAACGTGGAGCAACTTCTATTCTCTCACTCCGGAAAACGAATAGGGCTGCTGCTCTTTCAAAAGGAACGACACGGAAGACCTGTCGTGCATCAGGAGATCCTATCGCCTTCGGGCGATCTGGAGGAAGCGGCCAAAGGACTCTATGCCGCCATGCACCGCCTGGATGAATTGGGTCTGGACCTCATCATTGCCGAGCGATTCCCTGATTGGGGACTTGGAAGGACCATCAATGATAAGTTGGAGAGAGCGACCAAAATATAAAGTGCGAGTGCCAATTTCCATGCATCGGAATTCTGCTCATAGCCTTTTAGGATCAGCTCTGTAATAGACATGGTGAGATGGTCATCAAGGCCGTATCATTCAACCTAAAAGCTAGGTGGTCCTTGGTGATGTCCACTTCTGTGATCGGAAGGCGTTTTATCCTTGACTTTCCTGAAGGTCCGATTGAAATGGCCGATGCTCTCAAATCCATTGTCAAAGGCAATCTCTGCAATCGATCGATCGCTGTTGATCAATTCATGACAGGCATTCTCCACGCGTGTGCTATTCAGAAACGTGATAAAGGACATGCCCACCCCTTTTCTGAACCAACGGCAGAAAGACTGAGGTACCATATGCGTGAACGCAGCCATTTGTGCTACCGTCAGTGGTTCGTTGATGTGCTCGAGGATGTAAGTGATGGTCTTCGATATCTTGCTCTGCTGCTTTTCAAGCAGTTTGTGAGCCGGATGCGTCACCATGGATATGGACTGTTGATGTCCATCGTCTTTCAGTATGTCCAGTATCGCCATCAATCCCCCCACTCTGCCCAAGGGTGAAGCCTCCTTAAGCTGATCGAATAGGTCCAGCACCTTCTGTTGGGGTCTGGGAAAATGCAAGCCACCTTCTGCCTGCTTGAAAAAATGCCTCAGTCCCTCCCCTTCCTTGAATGTATCGAACAAAGAGGACGGGAACTGCAAGACCATCGCTCCTTGCTCGGCCGAATCCTCTGCGGAGACCCAATGGTGCGGAAGGTTCTCTCCAATCAGCACCAGATCACCTTCCTGATAGGCCTGAATGCTATTGCCCACGAATCGGGTTCCATTTCCCTTCGTTATCAGGGTGAGCTCCAGCTCGGGATGATAATGCCAGTATGGCTTGAAGGACGGTAGGTCTACCTCGAAGTAATTGATGGACTTGCGCTGTTGCTCTAGCGAAAGCACTTCCAGTTCGGGCTTCATTATGACTTATTTAATCTATCGGATGACTATAAACTTCAAATATAGGTTTAGATACGCACATATCTCGTTTAAATCAGTCCATCCTAATAGCTCTGGAAATGTGAATTTCACATTCGAAATACTTGTATTCCATGAATCCACTCGAAGTACTAGACCAGCCCTTTACCCTCAGCGATGAGCACATCGAATTTTTTCAAAGAAACCGCTACATCAAACTGAAGCATGTGCTGACCCATGAAGCGCTTCAGTCACTCAATGAGGTCATCTCACAGCAAGTGAACGAACTCAATACAGAAGCAAAACCTCTTGAGCAAAGGGACACCTATGGTAAGGCATTCCTTCAATTGTTCAACCTTTGGACGAAGGATGATACGATCAAGTCCTTGGTGCTGAGCAAGCGGCTAGGACAGATAGCAGCTGGACTGATGCAGGTGGAAGGGGTGAGATTATACCATGATCAGGCCTTGTTCAAGGAAGGTGGTGGAGGCATTACCCCGTGGCATGCCGATCAGTACTATTGGCCATTGAACACCGATAAGACCATCACCGCCTGGATTCCATTGCAGGCTACTCCGCTGGAAATGGGGCCGCTGGAGTTCAGTGCCGGAAGTCATGCCATCCTGGATGGCAGGGACTTATCCATCAGCGATGAGAGTGAAGCCATCATCCAGCAACGTTTGCGCGTGACCGACTTCCCACATGTAATCGAACCCTTTGAAACTGGTGAGATCAGCTTTCATTCGGGGTGGGTTTTCCATCGGGCTGGCGCCAATACCACCTCAGAGGTACGCAAAGTGATGACCATCATCTACATGGATAAGGAGATGATCCTGAAAGAACCTGAGAACAAAGGACAATTGAACGATTGGAACACCTGGTGCCCAGGGGCCAAGGTTGGGGAAAAAATCAATTCGCCTTTGAATCCGGTCATCTTTCCATGAGGCTCAGGTTCTACTATCCGTATTGGGGAAGTGAACACGTTCCAGCCATGGAGTTCATGTCATGGTGCATCTCGCACGGATTTCATGGCATGGAAATCAATTTTCCTACTGAAGACGCACAGGCCGAAGCCTTCAGAAAAGCAATCTATGACCTTAGAAAAGCAAACCCCGACTTCAAAGTGATTGCCCAACAGGTGCTGTCGAATGCACCAGAATCTGCTGGGTCATACCAAAGGAGAATGATCGAACGACTGGAGTTCATCCACTCATTCGAGCCTGATGCCATCAATTCGCACACAGGGAAAGACCACTTCACATTCGAAGAGAACTGTTCGATCATAGAAGCCTGTGAAGCCATGGGCCAGCGGAGCGGCATTCCAATCTGGCACGAGATACACAGAGGACGTTTCACCTTCCATTCGAGCACACTGATTCCATATCTGGATCGATAGCACCAAAGCCATTTTCGTCACTCTAGCTGGAGGAAAAGAGACCGTGTCAGAGATAGAATCAGACGTAGAGAGCCACGTACATCATAATGGTGAGGGCGATAGTGGTACGTTCATGGGGACATCACATCTCAATCATGAGAGGAAGTTCGAAGAGCGCAAGAAACATCAGTTCGACCATTTCATCAAGGAAGTCCTAGACAAGGTCCATGATCATGATGAAATCTATGTCTTCGGTCCTGCAGAAACGAAACTATTACTCAAGGAGGGCCTTTCAGAGCATCATGAACTTTCCGGCAAGCTGAAATCCTGCGAAACCAGTGACAGCATGACCATGAATCAGGTCGTGGCCAAGGTGAAGGATTTCTTTAA
>JAQCAN010000154.1 GCA_027621335.1 Bacteroidota bacterium | reverse complement strand
ATGGAAGATAGCTCGAAGCGAAGACTTCTTCTGTTTCCTTCTCATTCTTCAACGATTGCCAGGCACTTAGCATCTCTGCGGAGGCATCTTCATTCTTAGACATAGAGAAACTCAATCCAGTCAAACTCAATCGGCCTTCTAAATCGCCTAATAGAGTCTTATTCAAAGTCGGAGCAAGATGGATGTCGAATTCCGGATTCCGATTTTGGAATTCTATCAAAGTCTCTGAGGCCGAAGATTTGACATCAGGTGCTACGAGTCCCATAGATTGCATCCTTGCCGATCTGTATAATGGATCCCTGAACCAGTCCAAGCAGATAATTGAAACATTACCCCCTGTTTCGGAATTGACCATCAACAGGGTAGCCGTATCCCATAGTCCATGGCTGATCACTACATCTTTGCCGTCCATCTCTGCCAGAAGGAGACGATGAAAGGACTTCTGTTCTTCAGGGATAAGGCCGTTACCATTCATTTTTTCTGCCATGTCCCGCAAAGACGCTTCATCCCCTGACATTCCATAATGAACAAGCACATAAGGCCAAAGCGCTTTATCTGAAGGGGCGTTTTGATAAGAAGTCATCAGAAGATCGGCCCGTTCCATCTTGTTATCGCTGCCGAGGTAGGACAGGATGCTTTGCTGCAAGGTCAAAACATTTCCATCTGTTTCACTGTTAATCTGTTCTTCTATGTCTGGAGCCACATTCCATCCATTATTTTGAAAGTCACCAGCGGCCCGGTCTCTTTCAAAGGTATAGAGCGTAGATGCAACTTGGGCGTTGAGCAGCCCTGTGCCTAGAAGTCCAATCATAATGATGACGGAGTTTCTGATAAGGGAATGATAATGAGTCATGGAATTCCTAGTGGTTGCAAGGGAATACACCCTTAGCAAAGATAAGTTCACAGGTTCACTTTTGAGGAATCTATTTTCATGATCCTTGGTCTATTCTACAGATATTTGCAGAATGGCAATGGATGACGAGAAGAAAAAGGATCTGAAGGATAAATTGGAGAGCTTTCATACGTGGCCCTCATTGTATATGTTCAAGTTCATATTCCCAAAGAAAGCCAATATAGAATCAAGGATCCGCATCGTATTCCCTGAAAGTGTTGAGTTCGTGGTCAAGGAGTCTAGCAAAGGGAACTTCATTAGTTTGACGGTGAAAGAGATGGTTATGGATGCGGATACCGTTTTTCAACGCTATGAAGAGGTGGGCAGGATAGAAGGAGTGTTGGCCCTTTAAGGAACTGAAAATGGAACAGGATTTCTTCAACGCTATGGATTCATGGGAGGTCATCAGCCTCCTTGTAAGCTTTTTAGTAGTTGTTATCGCTATCTATAGATGGTTGATGGTGCGGTGGCAATCTGATGTGAACCTAAAGCGCTATGTGTTTGTCCACGGTGTGCCTGAACGCAGGCTGGACGGGCCATTTGAGATGCATTTGGATGTTCCCATCGAACAACATGTGATTCTATCCATCTCCAAAGGTGAAGACCTAATTAGAACTGTTCATGACGGCACCTTAACTGCGGGAAGCCATAGAATAGGAGTGGACTGCCAAGGATTGGAAACAGGTCCTTACTCCATTATGGTCACTACAGAGGGTCAGGTGGACATTAAAAAATTTGACTGGCTTGGAAACTAGTCTTTATTTGAAAGCCTCAGCAAGGCCATCAATTCATCCACCTTTTCTCTGTTCCTTTCGATTTTGCGCTGAACGTCTTTCATCAGTGGATTCTCTCCATCCCGAGTATTGAAGAAACCTAGATTATTCTCATACTGACGAATGTCATCCATCAGCTTCTTTATCTCGTTCCTCAGGTTGTCTTTCTCCCTGTTAAGCGCCTTTGGATTGCCCTTTAAGGTTTCTACTCGACTCAGATATTGCATCTTGCTCTTTTCTTGGGCATCCATTTTTACACTGCCATAGAAATCGTCCAATAACCTTTGGTACTCTTTATAGACCTTGTCCTTTACCTTGAAGGGAACATGCCCCACGGCATTCCAGCGGTCTGATAAGGCTCTGACCGATTCTATATCCTTGTTCCTATTGCCAGTAGGTTTGAAGGTTTTGAGTTCTACGATTACTTCTTCCTTCAACTTGAGATTCTCCTTTTCTTCTGAATCCCTTTGCTTGAAGTGCTGATTTCTATTATTGAAGAAGGCATCACAGTGTCCACGGAAGGTGTTCCAAAGTTTGTTTTCGTCCTTCTGAGAAGCCGAACCGACCTCCTTCCATTCGTTCTGAATGGCAATGATCTCAGCACTGGCATCACGCCAATCTGAGCGATCTTTCATTCCAGCCACCTTCTGAATAAGGATGAGTTTTCGCTTCTTTCGCTCTTCAAAGACTTCCTTTATCTGGTCATAGAAGCCCTGCTTGGCTTTGAAAAAGCTATCACAGGCCTCACGGAAGGAACGCCAAACCTTTTCATTCTCCGCACTGAAGCCAATCCGCTTCCATTCTTCTTGGATTTTAAGGACTTTTTCAGTTGCGTTATTCCACTCTTTCGTCTTTGAGCGATCCTTGTCAGCGATATCAGTTACCTGAGTAATGAGCTGATTCTTCTTTTGAAGATTCTCAGCCATACGTTCGCGCTGGTCGCTATAATAGGCATTCACACGATCCAGAACAGTTCGAGACGCGGCCCAGAACTCTTCTCTTACCAGCTCCCATTGCTTTTGGAAGGTTCCACCTATGTCATCCCATTTCTTGATGACTTCCTTGATACCTGAATCAGCAGCTTGGATGTTCTTCTCATTGGCCAATTCCTTGGCCTTTTCCACTAGTTCTTTTTTAAGTCTCAGGTTGACCTTCTTATCATGATCAGCGAGTTCCTTGTAAATGGAGATGTTGTAGAAGAAGGTCTCTCTGAGACGGCTGTATTCAGTATGAACTCGGCTATACTGTTCTTGAGATACTTCACCTATGGCTTCCCACTTATCCCTTAGTTCATTGAAGCTCTGAAACGCCTTTCCAATGTTCTCTTCTTCCTGAATCAGACTTCTGAGTTCCTCAATGACTGCTTCTTTCTCTTTTAAGCTCGCTTGCCAGACTTTTTCCTTCTCGGCAAAATCCAGCTCGCTTCTCTTATCTTCGAGACTATCTAGCAAATCGATAAGGAGCCCATCTAACTCGGCATCTTCTCCTTCACTGGATAGGGTCCTTAAAAAGGCCTGGATCTGTTCAAATCCTTTATCAAAGTCATCCCGACTGACCTCATCCTCGATGAGTTCCATCATTAGTCCGAGAGCATCGGCTCTCGTCAGCAGTTCTTGTTCCATAGAGTAATTCTCGTATGCAAAGTTAAGCTTATCCCAATCAGCCTAACAAGCGTTCATCCCCTATTGCTGTATTGTAATATCCTGTTTCATTGCTCAATAAAGAAGCCGCACCAATTGCTGTGTTTTCTACCCCCGTAGTGTTTATCAATAAGGCACTTGCTCCTAATGCAACATTGGATATTCGGTTTCCGCCCCCACGTCCAACTTTAAGGGAGTTTACCAGGATGTCAGCATCGGTAGATACGTTAGCCCCATCATTGGCAAGGTTTAAAGTACCAACCCAATCTGTACCATTGTAATAGATGGTCTGACCTGTAGAACCTACAACCCCAAAGCTTCCTGTAGGCCCTTGTGGGCCTGTGGCTCCTTGCGCTCCCGTTGGACCCTGCGGACCTGTCGGACCTTGCGGGCCAGTAACACCTGCGGCTCCATCAGTACCAGCTATGCCTTGCGCTCCTGTGGGCCCTGCAATACCTTGAGGACCAGTTGGGCCCGTTGCTCCGTCTACTCCGTTGGAGCCATCTGCTCCTTGTGGGCCAGTTGGGCCGGCACTTCCAGATGTCTCAGCGTAAAGCGCATAAGGCACGCTCATCAACTGCTGAGAACCCATAAGTGCATAGTTTGTACCTCCAGTTACATCAACCTCGGTTTGAGCAAAGTAAGTGCCGGTGCTCCAGTCTATGGCGTTGAAGGCTCCTTGCGTTGCAGAACCTGGCCCGATTATGAGATTCACAAGCCCAAAACCGTTTGTAGTAGCTGAATGAGTTTCTTGGTAAACCGTAGTTGTGTTGTTCTCAAGAATGGTCATCCTCAAGGAAACCGCTTGGTTGGATAATTGATTGCCACTGGCATCTCGCACCACTGCTTGGTAGTTGATGCCTTGGGGTGTTTGGGCCTTGGCACAATGAAAAGCTACGAGTAACGGTAATATCAGTTTTAACATAGATGACTTCATGATTTTTAGTTTTTGTTATTTACTGTTTTCTCCATCGTTTCAAATTCGTACACCAATTACAAGCACATCATCTACCTGAGGTTCTTGCCCCATGTGGGTTTCAAATTCAGAGGTTAATGCGTGTAACTGCTGTTGCACATCTTGATCTGATGTGGCGGCAAGGAATTGCTGTAATCGTCTACTTGTGTATTTCCGGTTGTCTGTACCACCAAATTGGTCGGCAAAGCCATCAGACATAAAGTAAAACCGGTCAGCAGCAAGGCACTCAACGGTATGCAAACTGAAACTGCGAGCATCATTAAAACCTCCTATGGAGAGGCGGTCTCCTCTGTATTTCTGTAGCTCCCCGTTTCTTACCAGGTACATGGAATGCATAGCTCCCGCAAACGTTACCGTGCTGGTATGACCATCCAGTCGCATCAGTGCAATGTCCATTCCATCCAGTAAGGTAAAGCCATTCTCTCGGTCATCTGCTTTTTTCAGGGTGGTCCATATCTCTTGGTTAACCCATTCCAACATGGCGTGTGGAGCTGACTCCATCTGCAAGACCTGATTCAATTTTTCTATGCAGAGCACACTCAATAGGGCCCCTGGCACGCCATGTCCCGTACAGTCTGCCACGGCCAAATATCTGGCTCCATCTTTTTCTGCCGCCCAATAGAAGTCTCCGCTTACTATATCCCGTGGTCGATAGAATAGCAAATGGTCTGGAAACAACCTTTTCAGGTTTTCCTGTGCCGGTAGCAGACTATGTTGTATCAGGCTGGCATACCTGATGCTTTCCTCGATACTCTCATTCTGCGCTTGAATACGGTCTTTCGCATAACTTATCTCTGCTGTGCGTTCGGCCACGCGTTGCTCCAGCTCGCGGTTTACTTTGGTCTTTAGCTTCTCGTTCCGTTTCAGCTGTCCTATCAGCTGTTCTTGCAACTGCTCGCGTTCTTTCTTTATTCGTATGCGACTCAATATATTAGCAACAAGAGCGGCAATGGTTTCGAGTATACGTAAGTGCCTATGGTTGTAGAAATCTTTTTGATGATGCTCTGAGTCGATGATGCCTATCACCTCACCTTCATCTTTGATAGGGATGGTTATTTCTGACAAGCGCGGGGCATCATCCAAAATATACCGAGGGTCGGCAGATGTGTCTGGTATCAGTTCTGACACACCACTTTGCGCCACATAGCCTACAATTCCTTTACCCACTGGAATTTCGATGGGATTGAGAATATCTTCCTTGTCTGGATTTTTTGGACCATAGGCTGCTTTCTGTACCAACACATCGCGATCTCGGTCGAGAAGGTAGATCACGGCATCCTCGAAGTTGAGTTTTGAAATACAGTTCCGTATCACATCCCAGAGTGCATCCTCCTCTGTTTCCTGTAACATGAGACTGGTACTGAATACGTTCACAGCCTGTTCTACCTCCAGGTCCCATTGTTTTTCCTGCTCTCTTCTTTTGAGTGTTTCGAGGGTTTGGTTCAGCTCTGCCGTACGTTCTTGCACCATCTTTTCCAGCGCTTGCTTGGAAGTTTGTAGCACTTGCAGCTCTTGTTTAAACTCCAATGCCCGTATCTCACGTACTTTCTGTTCGTTAAGATGTTGCTGCCGTATGCTTACAAATACGCGCTGGCAGAGCAGTGCCTCTTTCAGGTCTCCCACATCTTCATTGGCTTTGGCCAGTAACTCATACACGGTTGCCTGTTCCCTGAGTGTGGTGGCGTCAGTCATCTCATTGGCCAGTTGCTGCAAGCGCAGCAAAGCTGCATACGACCTACCCGCATGCAGATCCAGTTTTGCACGCATAATGGTGTTCACCACCCCGATCTCTGTGTAACCTGTAAGATCTACCAATGCTTGGCTCTGTTCCAACAAGGCCGGTACCTCAGCATAGTTTCCATTCAGCAGATGTATCTCAGCCATATTGGAAAGCACAATACACCTGATTCGCTCATGTCCTGCCGATGCCAACTCAAGACATTCATTGAACAGGGTCATAGCCTCGTTGTACATGCCCATTTGGGTGTAAGTATCTGCCGTGTTGTTCATGGCGCGAAGCAGCCCTTTG
>JAQCAN010000153.1 GCA_027621335.1 Bacteroidota bacterium | reverse complement strand
CGGATGGTCACGGACTCACCTTCTGCCGCTTCTACCCTGCCCACCACTTTGGCCTCAATCCCGAATGACATGGATATATCCATAAGCTCTTGCGCTATCTCCGATGGAACATAAAGCTCCATGCGATGTCCCATATTGAAGACCTTATACATCTCTTCCCAAGACGTCCCTGACTGCTCTTGGATCAATCGAAAGAGTGGTGGCAGCTCGAAGAGGTCATCTTTGATGACATGGAGGTCTTTGATGAAGTGAAGTACTTTGGTCTGCGCCCCACCGCTGCAGTGCACCATGCCATGTATGCTTTTTCTATGGTCCTTGAGCATAGCTGCGATAACCGGGGCATAGGTCCGCGTTGGTGATAGGACCAGCTTGCCAGCGTTCAATGGACTTCCTTCCACTGAGCTGGTCAAGGATTTACCCCCTGCATAGATCAGTTCCTCAGGAACCGCTGGGTCAAAGGTCTCGGGATATTTCTTGGACAAGCTCTTCTCAAAGACATCATGGCGCGCTGAGGTAAGCCCATTGCTGCCCATTCCTCCATTATACTCCTTCTCATAGGTCGCTTGTCCGAATGAAGCGAGCCCAACGATGACATCACCATGTGCAATGTTCGCATTATCGGTGACCAAGTCTCTTCTACAGCGTGCGAAGGCTGTGAATCCTACGTCCAAGGTCCTGACGATATCCCCCACGTCAGCTGTTTCGCCTCCGGCCAAGATAAGGCCCACCCCTAAAGATCGCAATTCTTCGATATAGGATTGAGTGCCCTGGATGAGCTCCTTCACCACCTCACCTGGAATCAGATTCTTATTCCTTCCAATGGTGGAGGACAGCACGATGTTATCTGTAACGCCCACGCAGATCAAGTCATCCACGTTCATGATCATGGCATCTTGAATGATACCTTTCCATACGGAAATATCCCCCGTCTCTTTCCAATAGGCATAGGCGAGTGAAGGCTTGGTTCCTGCTGTATCCGCATGCATGATGTTGCAATAGGCCTCATCTCCCCCAACGATATCTGGAAGGATTTTACAGAAAGCTCTAGGGAAAATGCCCTTATCCAGGCCTTTGATGGCCGCGTGGACCTCTTCCTTTCCAGCTGAGACTCCGCGGGATGCGTATCGCTGTTTATCGCTCATGTTCATTGTGGCTTCAAAGGTACTCTTCAGATTGTGGCAAATAAAAAGTCCCGTCAGGATTTCCTGACGGGACCGGTATCGTTTTCAACAGGACTAGTTCGGCACGTAATCCCAACCGAGTACTCTGAATACGGTTCTTCTGTTCTTTTGATGTGCCGCTTCTCGCTCAGCAGAAGGAAGAGCATTGATTTTGGCATCTGATATCCTCAACTTGGTCTCCCCATATCCCTTCGCCTTCATGCGTTGAGGTGCAATCCCTTTTGATATGAGATAGTCCACACAGGACTTTGCTCTGTTGTCAGAAAGTGTAAGGTTAGCTTCATTGCTACCTCTGGAGTCCGTGTGCGCTGCTAGTTCGATGATGATCGTAGGATTATCCACTAGTGTCTGATATAGGAAGTTCAAAGAATCCTTGGATTCAGGTCGAAGTGTGTACTTACCTAGGTCGTACTGAACTTCAGGGAATGATATCTCATCCACTTTAGTGCTCTGAATCAGGAACTCCTTAACGAAGGTGGTGGACTCTTGAATGCCGACCGTTGAGATATTGTCCTTGGCTACAAGGTATTCTTCCTTACCTACTTCAATGCTATAGTTCACATCCGGCTTTACGAAGCGGTCCTCCCCGTTCTCAGAGAAAGTAAAGGCACCATTGCCGTCTGTTAGGGATTCGAAGGAGCTACCATCAGAACCGAAGACCCTCACATAGGCGCCTTCAATAGGGAACTGACCATCCTTATCGTATACGAATCCTTCGAATGCGAAGAGCACTTCAGGAAGATTGAAGATGTAGATGTCATCCTTTCCTTTGCCCCCTGAGCGGTTGCTCGTAAAGTACCCTCTTTCAAAATCTCCTTCGAACACGATTCCGAAGTCATCAGAGATAGAGTTCATAGGGGCTCCCATGTTCTTCACATTGCCCCATTCATTATCTCCTGTCTTATCAGCTGAGAAGATGTCAAGCCCTCCCATGCCTTCGCGACCATTGGACGAGAAGTACAGTGAACCATTGTTCCTCAAATGAGGGAACAGTTCGTCACCTGAAGTATTGACGCTGGCCATATTCACTGGAGAACCCCACGAATTGGACGCGTCATTGTACAAGGAATACCAGAGGTCCTTTCCTCCTTTACCTCCAGGGATGTCCGAAGCGAAAACCATCATCTTATCATCAGCACTCAAAGTAGGGTGACCGAAAGTGTTCTCTTTTTGCTCAGCCGAGGCGAGTTTCACCTCTTTGGCATCAGACCACTTGTCACTGGCCCAAGTGGATTCATAGATCTTACATCCTGCATTCTCAGCCTTCATGCACTTGGTGAAGTACATCCTTACGAAATCCGAAGTAAGCTCCACACCTCCTTCATGGTTATCCGTATTGATGGCGTAGGGCAGACGCTGAGGTTCACTCCATTTCCCTTTCGCATCCCTTTCGGTTGAGAAGATATCCTCATAGCTCTCACCCGTTTTCTTGAATTCCTCGATTCCGGTAGAACCGAGACGTGAAGAACTGAAAAGGAGCTTATTCCCTGATTCGTTCGCGATCACTGGGGAGAAATCATAGAATTCCGTGTTCAGCATGACCTCAGGATCCACAACATACTTGGAGAGGTTCTCGTTCATCTCGCTGGCCATGTCCAATGAATTGATGGCCTCATCCGCCATGGATACTGAACCTCCTTTCTCCTTGAACGCATTGAATTCCTCGCGGGCTTCTTCCAGTCGCCCTTGAGCCTGAAGGGCCTTTCCCAAATGATAGTAGGCCAAGACATCATCGTGGCGAGCCTTGATGGCACGTTGGTACCAGACCTCAGCTTGGACCTGATCACCCAACATACGATATGATTCGGCCACCATATAGATCAATGCCGCTTTCTCATCGGCCGACTTCTCCTGACCATAGGCCTTCTTATAGAGATCCACTGCCGCATAGTAGCCTTCTTTCTGGAAGTAGTGGTCGGCTTCTTCTCTAGCGCCATAATCGTCATCTTGTGAACTGACGAGCGTAGGAGCAAAAAGCATCGAAATCGCTAGTAGAAGAGAGAATATTTTTCCTTGCATGGAATAAGATTTAGTTAAAGTGCTGCTAAAATAACCATTTAAATATGTCGTCATCCCCGTAAGGTACAGTGGGGCTAAAACTTTCATCACTCTTTATCCAAGACCTTGAATTCCTGATCTTGGTTCTGAATGATCAATGAGTACATATTCTCGAAGCTGCCATCACCTCTTGATCTCATCTTGAACCCTAGGAGTATTCCTTCTTCCGTCCAACGGTCCTGATGGTCTATGAAAGGTCGCCCATGATCCAGCAGACCTCCGATATAATATTTAGTGATGTCATAGGCCTGAAACGCATAGCCATCCTTGCTCGGTATGGTATTGTAGGAGGCATAGTAGTGCTGCATGAAGTCCATAAAATTCTGGCTGTTAGAGTCTATGAACTTATTTACACAAACCGTCAGATTCATGGTGTTGAGCAGTTCCATATCCAAGTTGTCATAAGTCAACCACTCTTCGAGACCTATCAAAGTGATGTTGAACTTCTTAAAGGAAGTCATGGCTAATTTGGACATGAATTCAGTCACAACAGAACGCTCTGCACAAGGAAAGACAATGACATTCTCCTTGTCTGGGGAAAGCGCATTTTGGAGACTGGTCTCCATTCCACGTGACCATTCCAATGTACTGAAGGTTTTTCCTTGGAAGGTATAGTTCCCAAGGCTGTCCTGTACCATCCAAGCCTTCTTGAACTCCTCGAACTGGGAGCGCTTGGCGTTGGAGATGACCACTATGTTATCCTGTCCATAGGACTCTTTGACGAATCGGGCCAAATGTCCCATTTGGACTTCAGAGGAGGCGTTCACCTTGCTCACGGAAGTCGAATTTTGAGATATATCGAGGTTCTTGCTTACAGGAGAGACAAAGTGGACACCATTCATACGCTGGTTCTCCGAAATGAGCTTGAAAGCTCCGCGGTGCATGGGTCCAATAACGATATCCACCTTCTCCTTTTCAAGAGAGAGAATTGCCTTATCTATATCCTGTTGCCCACTACCGACATCCATTACGATAACTCGGGCTCTAAGCCCTTCATCCTCGAGTTCGTCCAATGCGTATCGTGCGCCCCTATAGAATTCGAAGGCGATATCGGTCATGCGCATAAGCTCAGATTTTCCTCGAAAAAGCGAACTATCGCTTCCTGTCAAGGAGAATGGAAGGAGGAATGCGGCCGTCACCTCCTTCATCGGCCGGCTCTCCGGTCTACCAAGACTCATGGCAGACATAGAGCCCTTAGGATGGCTTGACGAGGAAAAGTCATCTCTATATCTCGGAATTCGAATGGTGCTTCCTGCTTTCAGCCCCTGAGGCAGTCCCCCATTCACATTTCTCAATGAATCCTCGGTGATGTTGTATAACTTGGTTATCCCGTAGAGTGTCTCTCCAGGTAGTACTTCATGCAGGATGAGGCTATCCCTGACTGCCGGCTCGACCAAGGCCTCTTCCTCCTGAACTTTACTTGTTGGTATTCGAACGCGTTGTCCTTTGGACAAAGTGCCATCTATGATATTCAGATTCGCTTCCAGGATGTCGTTGATATCCACTTTATAGGTCTTCCCCAATGAATAGAGGGTCTCACCTTTCTTGACCTCATGGAAGAGGATACTACCCTCTAATTCAGGGCTATTGCGGGCCTCCTTGCGGTCTATACTAGCGATGGGGATGTAGAGTTCTTGCCCCACTGTGATGCCAAGACGTGCATCAGGGTTCACCCTGAATAGATCAGGGATGCCGACCGCATATTGCTTTGAGATGCCGTACAGCGTATTTCCCTTCTCCACCAAGTGGATGTAGCAGGCTTCATCATTCTTTATGACCTTTTGCTGAGCGCTGACTTGACCTAGAAGGAATAAGCTCAATATGACGGTTAGGATGGCTCTCATTCCCATTCTATGGTAGCAGGTGGTTTGCTGCTGATATCGTACACAACGCGGTTGACCCCTTTGACCTTGTTGATGATGTCGTTGGACACCTTGGCCAAGAATTCATACGGCAGGTGGCACCAGTCCGCGGTCATGCCATCGGTGCTGGTCACAGCTCTCAGGGCCACGACCTTCTCATAGGTGCGTTCATCTCCCATGACTCCAACAGAATTCACGGGAAGAAGCATCGTGCCGGCCTGCCAGACCTCATCATATAATCCATGTTCTTTCAATCCAGAGATGAAGATATGATCCACCTCTTGCAAAAGACGTACCTTTTCTTCGGTCACGTCATCCAAGATCCTGATAGCCAGCCCAGGCCCAGGAAAGGGGTGACGATCCAAGATGTGAGCTGGAAGTCCCAACTTTCGTCCTACTTCCCTGACTTCATCCTTGAATAAACTTCTCAAGGGCTCCACTACCTTCAATTTCATGAAATCAGGAAGTCCTCCTACGTTGTGATGGCTCTTGATGGTAGCCGAAGGACCTTTGACTGAGACAGATTCTATCACATCAGGGTAGATGGTGCCTTGAGCGAGCCAACTGACCTCAGGCAGGGCATGTGATTCCTCATCGAAGACTTCGATAAAGGTATTTCCGATGGCCTTCCGTTTCTTTTCAGGGTCCTTCACTCCTTTGAGCGCATCATAGAATCGTACCTTGGCATTCACCCCCTTAACGTTGAGACCCAAGCCGTTATAACTCTCTAAAACCTGCTCGTATTCATGTTTCCTCAGAAGTCCATTATCCACAAAGACCCCATGCAACCGAGGCCCGATAGCCTGATGGAGCAACATGGCAGCTACTGATGAATCCACTCCACCAGAGAGGCCAAGGATGACCTCATCATTTCCTAGCGTCTCTTTTAGACTAGCAATGGTCTCTTCAATGAAGGCCTCAGGAGTCCAGTCGCCTTTCAATCCAGCTATTTTATAGAGGAAATTAGACATCAGGAGCGTGCCATCCGTGCTGTGATAGACCTCAGGGTGGAACTGTATTCCGAACCAGCGTTCGTTATTATAATGATAGGCCACTACAGGCACATTGGAGGTGCTGGCCGTGACGGTAAAGGTATCAGGCAAGGTAGAGATACTGTCTCCATGGCTCATCCATACCTGAGAACCCAGGGGGATGTCCTCCATAAGATGATCCTCGGTCCGGGTCATGGAAAGGTTGGCCCGTCCATATTCTCTGATGGTGGATTTGAGCACTTCACCTCCGTGGACTTTGGCCATGAGTTGGGCACCGTAGCATAC
>JAQCAN010000152.1 GCA_027621335.1 Bacteroidota bacterium | reverse complement strand
AACCAACGACCCTCGGGTTATGAGCCCGACGAGCTACCAACTGCTCCACCCCGCGATATGTCTTTATTCTTCTGTCTGTTCTTTATCAGACAAGGACTCTAACCCTTTGCACATTCATGCCCGATGAGCACTCCCGCACCTGCGGGACTCAACCCCGAGATATGTCTTTATGCTCTTTCTTTCGGTACCCTTCAGAGCTTTGGTCATCCCCGTTTCAACGGGAGGGCAAAGTTAGTAAATAAATCGCTACTATCTAACTCCCCTCCATTCGAGAGCTTTTTCTTCAGAACTTAACTGGTCCAGATACATCATCATTCAACCACTTCATGATCATGACCACTTTACCTGGGTCTTGAAAAACCCCCTTCACTTCAGTCCGTAAGGCGTCCATCACGTCATCGTATTCACCGAAGATCTGAGAACTCATACCTGACGTCTCCAACCTCAATCCTTCATAGGTTCTGAGTTTCTTGATGAATTCGATAATGGCAGGTTTGTAAACCTCCTTCAAAGGGTACATGCTTATTTCAACTGATATCCTCATTGGTCCATCGTTCTTAAATAAAAGGGATACTTACAACCATTAAAACTATGATTGCTTTCAATACACTATCCATCCTTCCGTAATCCTTTTTAAGAAGCCAGAGCCCAATGGCCATGGCCTGTAGTGCTATGACGACCACAAAGGTGACAGCAGGGGCACCATGATGCAGGAAACGTAGGAAGAAACTCAATTGTGCAATACTGATAACCGAAAGGAATAAGACATTCACCGCTGCCTTGCGTTCTCCAAAGGTCACTGGGATACTTCGATGACCGAGCACGAAATCCCCCTTGACCGCCATGATCCTCTTTAAGAATTCACGCTCTATGAGGACGATGAATATGAGAGCGATGAACTCCAACATCCTCCAGGTCACATTCTCATAATACAGAGCGAGGCTGAAGAATGGAGCCACGGTCAACAAGGCCGCCCCCATCTCACCGATGAAGCGCTTATTCTGAAGTTTATGCGAATAAGCCCAGAGTACGGCACTGAATAATAGATTAACTAAAAACACCTTCCATCCTGTGAAAAGGCTGAGGATAGCCGCTAGTATGATGAAGGCGAAATAGCAGTTCAAACTGAAGCGCCTGGAGATATGACGATCGATGACAGTCCTGTGAGGGCGATTGATCAAGTCCTTCTCCACGTCATAGAATGCGTTGATGATGAACCCTGACATGATGAACAAGGATAAAGCGAGCACTTCTATATGCAATCCAATATCAAAGAACACTTTAGCTTTTGGGATGATGCCCGGGTTGAAGAGATAACAAGCGGACAGATAGAGCGCAACAGCAACAATAAGGACACTATACCACCGGACCAAGGAAAGCAATGCCCATACCTTGAAAATGAGGTACCGTCTTCTCCTGCTGGGAAGCCCTGTCGCCATAAGGTCAGAAGGTATAGATCCTGTTCAGATCGTAGTCCTTCAACACCTCAGAGGCATGGTCATAGTCTGCAGTGAAGCCCAAAATGAATCCTCCTCCTCCACTGCCACAGAGCTTCAAGTAATAAGCATTGGAATCAATCCCTTCTTTCCAAAGCTTATGGAAGACGCTGGGAATCATTGGTTTGAAATGGGCCAAAAGGACTTTGGAAAGTTCTTTGACATTGTCAAGAAGTGGAGTGACGTCCTTTTGGAGGAAAGCCTCTATGGCCGCATCGTTATACTTCTTGAATTCTTTCTTCAGCATGGTCCTGAAGCCCTCTTCTTTGCATCGCTCCATGAAATGATTTACGAGGGGTTGGGTCTTTCCCGTCATACCTGTATTCAGTAGGAAAATGGCCCCTTTACCGTCTCCTTGAACTGGAATTCCAACAGTCCCCATGGAATTCTTCGACTTGATGAGAATCGGAAGCTTCAGAAAACAGATCAGTGGGTCCAATCCAGAACTCTTGCCATGGAAATGGGATTCCATAGCGCCCAAGGTGGACTTCAAACGCTTCAGTTGTGCACTGGTGAGGTTGCTCTCAGCGGGAACTGCATTGATAGCATAATGGTCATAGACGGCAGCCACAATTGCTCCAGAACTACCTACTCCAAACCCCTGAGGAATGCTGCTATCGAACCAAAGACCTTTATCTAGATCGGCCTCGAAGGCATCAAGGTCGAATCGAACATCTAGTGCACTCTCATTGGATTTGAGAAAGGAAAGGAACTTGCGTAATTCTCCGTTAGAGTATTCGACTTGAGACTGATCATATGCATCGAACTTCAAGATTCCTGAATAAGGATCATAGGGGATGGAAAGACCCATGCTATCCTCAATGATACCATATTCTCCGAAGAGCAGAATCTTACCAGTGTACAAGGCTTCTTTTAACATGTCAGGCAGTTAGGTCCAGAGGTCCAAGTCCTACGTTATCACAAAGATACTTTCCATTATGACAATAATCCACGAGTTCTCGCTTCACAAGATCCATGACCTCATCTGAATGGGCTTCTGGATAGATCAAATGGATGTTCGCCCCTGCATCGACAGTGAAGGATATTTCCATCCCCTGAGCCCTTAAAGCCATGACTTTTCTAATGATTGCGATGCTTCCGGGCATAAATAGCATGAAATGCGGATCGCTGGTCATCATCATGAAAGGCTAAGCGAGGGCCTCTTGCTCGATGAGTTCTGCCAATGGCATGAAATCCCCTTTTTCAAAGATCCGGAGAAGCCGGCCTATATTGGTCCTGGCCTGCTGGAAACGGGCCTCCGCATAGGGATGGCCCTTCATCAGTCCATGACCCACTGTGCTGGACACCTCCTTGATACCGGTATCCACAAGAAGTATAGTGTCCTGTAAGGTCATGAAGTTCTCATGGACGTTAGTCACTGGGACCGCATATTCATTACTAGACATCTCCAACTCAGGTGCAGCACCCCAAAGGTTGAATCCTCCCCTCACCGAACGACAGGCACTCCCTGAGCCCAACCGGGCCAGACGGGAAGCTTTTATAAGGTCTAATTCCCTTCCATCCTTGTTCGCTTCAAAACCGCAGATACAAAGTGCCAGGGCCGCCATACTGGAGGCTGAAGAGGCAATCCCTGAAGAGTGTGGGAAGCTGTTAGTCGAGTTGATCTCAATGCCCTGATGATCCATCCAAGGGCATTCCCCTTTGATACGTTCGAAGAAATTCTGAAGTTTTGGTAAGAATTCGGGCTTTTCCTCTCCCTCGAACCTGAACGTAAGACTACCCTGTGCTCCTTCTTTGAAGGTCATCTCGGTCTCGGTGAAGGCCTTTTCCAGCGTAAAACTTATACTTGGGTTAGCAGGCAATTGCTGACCATACTTCCCCCAATACTTGACCAAGGCAATATTGGAAGGTGCCCTCCACTTCTCTGTATGGCTCATCTGCTCGCAATCATTTGTTCAAAGGAAACAATGGTATCCATACCTTTGACCCTGAAATACTCTAAATCGCTTTCCTCTCCGGTTACCAGCATGAAATCCCCCCCCCAGGCCCCAAGGTATTTGACCACCCCTCCTGTGTAATCCGCGTATATGGAACTGGCTGAGGGCCGTTGGAGAATGTCCTCCATTAGCTCTTCATGAGAATGGATGATGGTTTGAAATTCAAAAAGCTCATTGGAACTCAATAGGCTCTCTGTGAGTTGGGATAACGTTTCGACTTCATCTTCGGTAGTTCGTATCTGGTCAAAGGCTTTGATGGCTTTAGCGCTGTCCTCCTTCTTGCCGAGATGGACGAACCACAGTTTGTCCTTGAACCCAGGATTATAATGGAGCCTTTCAATGGACGCCTTTCCGTTGGTCAATGTGTAACTGATCGGACAAGCGCACATGGCCGTAGCCACATCATATCCGCTACCTCCAAGTGTGCATTTTGATAACTCCAGGGCATCGACTCCCGTCCATTGAGCTAAGTTATGGATTAAGGTACTGCTTGACCCAAGACCCCAATCCCGCGCGAACTCCAACCTTGTCTCTATAGTAACCCCTCCCTGAGCTTCAAAAAAATCAGGCTTCATCATTCTGATCTCTTTGAGAATGGACTGAAGGCGCGAGGCCATGATCGAATCGGATACAGAGTTCGCATCCAGTCCAATTGAGAACAGGGCTTGGAACCAGAGCTTCCCTTCACGGTCATAGCTCTTCCATTCTATCCGTTCATCCTTGGTGGAAGCGATTCGCATATGCTGCCCATATGACGTAGGAAGGGCCAGTCCCCTGGCCCCTCTCAATATCAGATATTCCCCTGTGATCAGCAGCTTTCCACAGCTATAAAGGTCTTGTACCACAGGTTTAAGTATAGGCTTATCAGCCGCCAACCTTGATCAATTCCACATCGAAGATCAATGTGCTTCCTGGCTTGATCAACGCTCCAGCTCCACGGTCTCCATAGGCCAACTCTGAAGGAATGTAGAAGCGGTACTTCGCTCCTTCCTTCATCAATTGAAGCCCTTCTGTCCATCCTGGGATGACTTGGTTCAATCCAAAGGTCGCAGGCTGTCCGCGCTCCACAGAACTGTCGAATACCTCTCCACTGATAAGTGAACCGGTATAATGCACCGTGACCTGATCGGTTCCCAAAGGCTGTGCTCCAGTTCCTTCTTGAATGACCTCATACTGAAGCCCAGAAGCAGTAGTCTTCACTTCAGAACGCTTGGCGTTGTCTTCAAGGTATTTAATGCCCTCCTGTTTCATCTCTGCAGATTCCACTTCTGCGAGCTTCTGAAAGTACTCTTGCACCAAGGTATTAGCTACGTCTTGGTTCATCAAGAGGTCTTCTCCCCTCACTGTAGCGCCAAATGCGGCCGCGAAGGTAGCCTCATCCAACTCGATGTCCTTCCCTTGGAGATTACCTCCCATCAATACTCCTAACGCATAACTCAGTGAGTCTTTCTGATTATCCATCTTCTCTACTTTTTTAATGACAGCGTCCGCGGACGAGCTGCAAGTCACTACTAATATCGCCAGCATGATCGCGGCCAATCCGATTCCTATCTTATTCATTTGATTTAATTGTATTACTGTTCACGGGTAAATACCCATTTATCTCCTTTTGAGAATCGTTCGTTGAAATGATAGCCTTCCATATCGAAGTGCTTCAGTTCATCCAATGTCTTAACGTCATTCTTGACGGCATATCTGGCCATTAGACCGCGTGCTTTTTTGGCAAAGAACGAGATCATCTTGTAATCTCCTTTATGAAATTCCTTGAACTCCATATCAATGACCCTTAGACCAGTCTGTTTAAGCTTGGCCGCTTTGGAATACTCATTGGAAGCTAGATTCACCAGAAGGTCAGTCCCGATCTCTTCGGCATCATCTTTAATGGTCTGGCAGACACGATTGTCCCAATAGGCATAAAGGTTCTTCTTTGCCGGAGTAACTTTGAAATCAGAACCCATCTCCAGACGGTAAGGCATCACCGCATCCAGTGGCCTCAATATTCCATAAAGTCCTGAGAGGATCCTCAAGTGGTCCTGAGAGTAGGCTGTCTGCTTCTTGTTGAAATCCTCAGCTGAAAGCCCTTGATAAACGTCCCCTTGGAAGAGCAACATAGCCTGAGTGGAATTGCGAGAGCTGTGCTCAGGCGTCCAGAGCTTGAAACGCTCTTCATTCAAATTGGCGAGATCCGCACTGATGCCCATCATTCGTGAAAGGCTCAATGCACTCTTCTTTTGAAGCTTATCCACCAAATAAGACGCCTCTTTCAAAAATCTGGGTTGAGTCACCGGTTTAGTGCCATCCCATCCATTACAGACCAGCTTTTTAGCTGGAGAGATCAAGAATATCATTTTAGCCAGAAAAGGTGCAAAGATAAAGCCTTCATAAGCATGCTCGACATATACCAGTACATTTGCAACCTTATTGATTCCCATTGAAATTCACAGAATTAGACCTTCATCCTTCCATTATTGAAAGCCTTGATGCCATGGGCTTTGAAAATGCCACTCCAGTTCAGGAATTGGCTATACCTGTTCTAATGTCAGGAAGGGATATTATCGCCTGTGCCCAGACGGGAACTGGCAAGACCGCAGCTTTCCTGATTCCTGTGCTCCATCACATCATGAGTAGTCCTGCCAAAGAAGGCATCAAGGCGCTCATTATCGTTCCCACTCGTGAGCTCGCCATACAGATCGACAATGAACTCCAAGGTTTCTCCTACTTTACGAACTGCACCTCTTTAGCAGTCTACGGAGGAGGAGATGGAAGTGACTTCGACCGAGAGAAGAAAGCCCTCAAGGAAGGGGCTGATTTCATTATAGCCACGCCTGGTCGAATGAAATCACATCTAAGTATGGGCTACGCCTTCCTGGATAATCTGGACTACCTCATCTTGGATGAGGCGGACCGCATGCTGGATATGGGATT
>JAQCAN010000151.1 GCA_027621335.1 Bacteroidota bacterium | reverse complement strand
GAGAGAATGACTTTGTTGTCTTCGGCCATGATAGCAGGGAGTTTTAAAGGGATACGAAGGTAAGGGCAATTGCGATTGCAATGAAAATGTGAATGAAAATGAAAATCAAAATGTGAATAGTGATTTCATCAAGAAGCTTCTTGTTCTTAGATGAAACCAGCGCGAAGGCTCCTTTAGGGGTAGGGGTGGGCGAGGGGCCAGCCTATCGTTCTTGATACATTTTTCCTTCGCGTTGCTGCGGAAAAACACTCCCTTCGACTGCGCTCAGGACAAGCTTCTGCTTCGCAGAACTGACAGGCAAATAAAATATGGAGTTCAGTTTGGACGCTCCTTAAAGCCCGTAAGCCAGCTTATGGGCTTCGTGCATTATCATGACGCGTTCCAAGACCTTTTCCAGCTTGTCCATCTGCAGCATGGTGGCGCTATCGCTTCCTGCCGACTTAGGGTCTGGGTGGGTCTCTATGAAGAGGCCATCCACTCCGGTGGCAGCAGCTGCGAGGGCCAAGGTCTCGATCATGGCCGGGTCACCCCCCGTGGTCCCCACGGTGCGGTTCGGTTTCTGGGTGGCATGCGTGCAATCCATGATGACAGGCACCCCATGTTCTTTCAGTCGGGCGATGGCTGTGGCATCCACGATGAGTTCGCTATAGCCGAAGGTCACGCCACGCTCGGTGAGCCAAACGTTTTTATTGCCCGTGCTCTGCACCTTCTCCAGTGGGAATTTCATGGCCTCAGGCGAAAGGAATTGCCCTTTCTTGATGTTGATGCCTTTGCCAGTCTCGCCAGCGGCCAGGAGCAGTTCGGTCTGTCGGCAGAGGAAGGCAGGGATCTGAAGGTGGTCCACATAGCCAGCGGCCAATGTGGCATCGGTGCTCTCATGGATGTCCGTGATGGTCTCCACGCCCAGCTTCTCGCCAACGCGCTTCAAGATCTCCAAGGCTTCAATGTCACCGATGCCCATCTTGCTATCCAAGCTGGTGCGGTTCGCTTTCTTGAAACTGCCTTTGAAGACATAGTGGATGTTCAGACGTTCACAGATACCCTTCACATGGGTTCCGATGGCCAAGGCGGTCTCTTCATCTTCAATAAGACATGGACCAGCGATAAGGATGAATTTTTTCATGTGTTGTCAGTTGTTCGATACACGTTGTCAGGGTCATTCCCGTAGTGTGCAATTGGTTCCCATAGAGTGCTATCAGAAGAAAGATACCTCAGGTAGCCTCTCGTAAGTTTTATAGCCATTTTACAGAATCGACCATTATCTTTTGAATTGTTCCTTCCATAGCCTTCTGCCAGATTCGCGCAAGCGGAGCGCACAGATCGAATCACCTGGCCAGTAAGGTTGAACTTCTCTTCTCGTGGCCAAGTTCTGACGATGTCTTTTGTCCATATCCGTAAATCTCGACAAGACTGCCAGGCTTTAAGATCCTCAAATGATGTAATCGTCATACTCCACAATCTATTTTTTCATTCCACCAATCAACCCTTGCACTGAGCCTGTCGAAGTGAACACCCATCAACTATCAACCAACACCCAACACCCATCAACCAACAACCATCAACAACTCACCCCCTCGCTTTTTGACCCAGGTAGCCACTGTGGTGGCGAAGGCCGTATTGTTCTTTGGTGAAGCCGATGCGCTTCATAAGGGCGACCACCAGTAGATCTCCGATGACGGTCATCACGGTGGTAGACGTAGTAGGGGTAAGTCCCAGTGGACAGATTTCCTCCGTCTGACCAGTGAAGAGGTTCACATCGCCCACCTTCGCAAGGGCAGAGTCAGGATTGCGGGTGATGGTGATGATTCTCATGTCGCCATGGAGGTTCTTCACCTGATCCACGAGTTCTATGATCTCGCGGGTGTACCCTGAGTTGGAGAGGAGCAGAAGGATGTCTTGTTTCCTCACCAGTCCAAGGTCTCCATGCTGGGCTTCCAAGGGCTTCAGGAAGTAAGAAGGGGTCCCAGTTGAGCAGAGGGTGTTGGCGATCTTGGTGCCCACCTCACCTGCTTTTCCAACGCCTGAAACGATGACGGTGCCATCGCCTTCATGCACCGAGCGATGGATGAGGGCTACGGCCTCTTGCAGGCTTCCGTCCATGGGGATGTCCCTCAGGGCTTGGATCTCTTTCTCGATGAGGGCTTGTATCTCTGCTTCAGTCATGGGCTTGCGATAGGCCTGCAAAGTTAAATGGAATGTGCTAAGGCTGACTTTGGACAAGACTTAACTTAGCCCTATGAGAATACGCAACTTGACCTTCACCAATCGCAAAGGGCTGGAACTTTCCGCCAAACTGGAACTCCCAGCCGAGGGCAGAGCCTCTGAATTCGTCCTCTTCGCCCATTGTTTCACCTGTGGAAAGGACATTGCGGCCATTCGTAACATCAGTCGGGCCCTGGCAAGTGAAGGATTCGGGGTCCTGCGTTTCGATTTCACAGGACTCGGTTCCAGTGAAGGGGAATTCGCGGATTCCCATTTCTCGGCCAATGTCGAGGATCTAGTAGATGCCTCAGAGTTCCTAGCTCAAGAATATAAGGCGCCTTCGGTGCTCATCGGTCATTCATTGGGAGGGGCTGCAGTGGTCTTTGCCGCTTCCCTTTTGGACACGGTCAAAGCGGTGGCGACCATCGGTGCACCGGCCGACCCCGAGCACGTGACCCACCTTTTCGGCAGCGCTTTAGAGAGCTTGGAGAAGGATGGCGAGGCGGAGTTGAAGCTGGTGGGACGCACCTTCAAAGTGCGGAAGGACTTCGTGAAGCACCTTCAGGACCGGGACATGGATGGCGTGCTCAAGGCCCTGCGCAAGCCCATTCTCATCTGCCATTCTCCGCAGGATACCATCGTGGGCATCAATAATGCGGCACAGATCTATATGGCGGCCCATCATCCTAAGAGCTTCCTCTCCTTGGATGGGGCGGATCATCTCTTGACGGAGGCTAGGGATTCCCTCTATGTTGGACGCATGATCGCGGCCTGGGTGGACCGTTATGTGGAACGGAAAGAAGTGGAATTGCGCACCGATGAGCAGGTGGTCGTGAGCCTCACTGAACCTGGTTTCACGGCCAAGGTCCTAGCAGGAGACCATCGCCTCCTAGCCGATGAACCTGCATCTGTTGGAGGATTGGACTTGGGGCCTTCGCCCTATGATTTCCTTTCTATTGGGCTTGCAGCCTGCACGGCCATGACCATCCGTATGTACACCGATCGCAAGCAATGGCCTATCGATGAGGTCAATGTCCACGTGAGTTATGGAAAGCATTCCCATGGCGTGGACTCTGAACATACTGGGGAGGCAGGGGCCATGCTCGATACCTTCTTCAGGAAGATCGAGATCATCGGAGAGGTGGATGAGGCGCAGCGGAAACGCATCCTTCAGATTGCGGACAAATGCCCGGTGCATAAGACCTTGGAGGCTTCTTCCGTCATCAAGACGGAGGAATTGACCGCGACTTAATCCCGTCTTACTTTTCCGTATCCGACCAATCTCGGCTTCCAATACGCTGACTCTTCGATGTTGGTGATGACGATGCCTTGGCTGGAGGAGGAATGGATCATGCGCTTCGTTTCATCTTGTGGAGAGATAAGTATTCCCACATGGTCGATGTGCTTTTTACTCTTGCCAAAGAAGACGAGGTCACCTTTGTCCGCTTGCCTGTCCGAGATGAGGTCACAGGTCTCGAACTGGGCTTGGGCCGTCCTTGGGACAAAGACCCCTTCCTTGTCGAAGACGTGCTGCACATAACCTGAGCAATCAAAACCTTTCGTGTCCGTTCCGCCATAGCGGTAGGGGATACCCTGTAAGCTCAAGGCATAGTCCTCCATGCTACCAATGGAGGGGCCTGAGGTGGTCGATCGTGCTCTGGTCTCGGGGTCATGATTCTCCGTCTTGTGGATCTCAGTGCGAGGTTCATCTGGGCGCCTTGTAGGTCGCTCAGTACGGGTTCTTGGCCCCGTGGACTCGTCCATATAATCCACATCGTCCAGCATGGCCATCTCCTTCAATCGCCTGGCTTCATCACGTGCGGTCTTCTTGGCGAGTTTGGCCTCCTTCTTTTCGGCCTTGGTCTTCTTTCCCCCGGCCTCAAGGGAATGCGCTTCCGCACTGAAGCTCATCAGTGTTAAGCTCATGACGAGCAGAGTCGCTTGGAGCAGCTTCGAGGACAATCGGATTCTATGGGTCAATGCCTTCATGGTGTCGGTGACAAGCAAAGTTCAGGCCTGAATGAGTGGTTCAGACGTGGGTCCTGCAGTTCTTACAACGATGAGAAGGTGAATAGCCTATCGGATGAGCAAAGGTTTTTTGATGCTCTTCGTTCCGCAGACCAATTGAAGGGTGTAATCGCCTTTGTCCAGATAGGTCTTGCCATTGGTGGCCTCCTTGGGCATATCGGTCTTGCTGCGCTTGCGCTCAGCCTTCAGACGCGTCAATGCAGCCTCATCCAAGGTCAGGTCATAGCTGAGGCTTTGCAATCCGTTCAATGGCTCCGCGTTCAGCATCGTGAGCAAGGTGCCTTTCCCACTGAGGATGTCCACATGACATGCACTGGTTTCCATCTCGTAGAATGCGATGTCCATCTTCGGCTCATTGGCCCCCATCCATACACTCCAGCTGGAGGCTCCCCAGCGCTTGGAACCTGTCAAGCTATCTGGGATGAAGACTTGCATCTCAGGACCTGCATCAGCCAATTTCCTAAGAGTGGAGATATCGGCCACATAGATGCTGCGACCGTGAGTGCCTACCACGAGATCTTCCTCGCGTTTCTGTATGACCAGATCATGCACAGGGCTATGCGGTAGGCCAGTCATCAGGGCAGTGAAGGACCTGCCTCTGTCCACACTCACGTAAAGCCCATGGTCGGTGCCCACGTAGAGGATATTCTCGTTGGAATCGTCTTCAAGGATGACATTCACGGGCTCCTTAGGCAGGTCGGTGCCAATGCGTTTCCAATTCTGACCTTCATCATCGGAGCGATACACATAGGCATCCATGTGGTCATTGCGGTAGCCGTTCAGGCTGATATAGACGCGGTTCTCCGCATGCTGAGAGGCTTCCACGCGGCTCACCCAGAGCGCGGCAGGAAGTCCTGCGCTGATGTCGGTCCAGTCATGCCCCGCATCCAAGCTCACATAGACCTTTCCGTCATCACTTCCGGTGAAGAGCTTCCCGAATTTCAGAGGCGATTCATCGATGCTGGTCAAGGTCCCGAAGGGCACATTGCCTTCAATGCCTCCGCCCGTGAGATCCCCACTGATGGCTTCCCAGGTGGCGCCTTTGTCCATGGAGCGATGGAGTTTGTTGGAGCCCATATATAGGATGTCCGAGTTATGGGTGCTCAAGTGGATAGGGGTCTGCCAGTTCCAGCGTAAGGATTTTTCACCTAGCTCGTGCATCGGATGGATGTAAAGGGACTCTTCTCCTTCTTTGAGGCGGTAGTAATGCCCGAACTGATAGCCGGTGTAGACGGTCTCATTATCCCTTGGGTCCACCTCCACCTGCATGCCATCACCACCCATGATCATCTTGTAGGGATAGTCTCCATTCTGAAGCCAATTTGAGGACGCTTCATAGGTGCTCGGGCCTTTCCATACGCCATTGTCCTGCAATCCTCCATAGATGTTGTAAGGCTTGGCATTGTCCACTTGGACCGTATAGAACTGCCCGACAGCCGGGCTGTTGCAATTCACGAAATGAGCGCCATTGTCATAGCTGATATTGATGCCTCCGTCATTGCCATTGATGAGGTGACCACTGCGTTCAGGATCGATCCACAGCGCATGATGGTCGGCATGGACATTCTCAGGATTGATGGATGTCCATGTTGCTCCTGAATCATTGGAATAGATGAGCGGCACACCTGCGATATAGATCTGCTCAGGGTCACGGGGATGGACACGGATCAGCCCGAAATAGTAGCCATAGCTGTAGACCACATCATCCAGATAGCCTTCGTGGGTCTTCTTCCATTGACCACTTTCATGGTCCAGGAGGTAGACCTCCGCTCCAATGACGGGCGTGTCGAAGAGGTCGGAGTTCGCATCGGCCAGATAGTCGGAAAGGGCAGAGGGAATGATCTCATTCTTATCAATGGCCTTCTTTACAAAGTCGTAGCTGTATTTCTCAGGGAAGTCATTCTCTTTCAGGAAGGTTTTCACTTTCTCTTGATCCAAAGCGAGGAAGTCTGCTCTGCTCATGGTCTCGAAGTCCTTACGCTGAAGACCCTTTTTCTCTTCCTCTTTTTCTTTGGGACGTCTGCCTTGATTGTCGTGAAGGGCATAGAGGAAGCTCTTGCCTCCTTCCGCGCTGATGTCCAGTCCGATGCGACCTACACCCTCACCCTGAGGAAATCCGGATTCAGGACCTGTGATGAGTTCCCATGATTCACCTGCATCCATACTGCGGTATATGCCGCTTGAAGGGC
>JAQCAN010000150.1 GCA_027621335.1 Bacteroidota bacterium | reverse complement strand
TGGAGAGACGTCCATTTACAAGCCAAGGATGAGAGATGGTGTATTTGTTGCTATCCTAGAACCTTGCAAGGAATATGAGATTTCTTATATCATAGATGACAAGACCGTGCATACGGAACAGATCAATGTGGACTGCAATTCCTCCTATAGTGAAATCCAAAGGGAAGTGCTTTTGGACCCTATCAACTTGTATGGCTCGGTGGTCAAGGTCATCTCAGCTGACGGGGTCATCACTCAGACCGATGGAGGGGTCACCCAAGTTCAGAATACCGTCAATGATCAGACCACAGTGGTGACGACCAAAGATGATTTGGCTATCATTTCGGCTTCACCCAAGGGCACGGCCATATTCGATAAGTACTTCGGATACAATGAGAAAGACATCAATCTAGAAGAGACCCGATTCAAGCTATTCATGAACGACTTGATGGATATGATCGCTAAGAACGGCAGCGTAGAACTTGAGTTGGAAGGCAGTGCCTCACGCGTACCGACCACCACATGGAAGACCAACGACATCTTAGCCAACAATCGAGTGAATGGTGCTAAGGAGCTCATCATGGTAGAATTGGACAAGCGCGGTATAGACAAGAGCAAGGTGAGGATCTCCTCGGTGAAAGGATTGATTCAAGGGCCTCGATACAATGGAGACTTCGAGAGCAACAAGTCCATGTACGAGAAGTATCAATACATAAGGATCCTTGTAAAATAAGATACATTGAACAGAAGAAAGGCCCCTGCTGGACAGGGGCTTTTTTATTCGAATCAGAAATTACTTGAACATGGAATTGAACTTGACAAGGCCATTGGCCTTTTTCGATCTGGAAACCACTGGAACTGATGTGGCCAAGGATAGGATAGTGGAAATCTGCATAATCAAAGTCATGCCTGACGGCACTGAGACCACCTATCTAGAGCGATTGAACCCCACTATTCCGATTCCTGCGAGCTCATCGGCCATACATGGTATTACGGATGAAGATATCAGACACTGCCCGAGTTTCGAGTATAAGTCTTCTGAGATCTTCGAGTTCCTAAAAGACTGTGACCTGGCTGGCTATAACAGCAACCGATTCGATATCCCTCTCCTCATGGAGGAGTTCCTCAGGGTAAGCGAGCGCTATGACCTATCAGATCGCAATTTCATTGATGTGCAGAATATCTTCCATCGAATGGAACAGCGCACCCTTGCCGCAGCCTACAAATTCTATTGTGAGAAGGAAATCGTGAATGCGCATAGTGCAGAAGCTGATGTGAGAGCGACATTGGAAGTCCTCAAATCCCAGCTGGAACGATACGGTGAGGAATTGGAAAACAATGTCGAAAGCCTGAGCGAATTCAGTAAGGGGAACTCCAATAATCTCGACTTTGCAGGACGGATCGCGCTGGATGAAAAAGAGGTACCTGTCTTCAACTTTGGGAAACACAAAGGAATTCCAGTGAAGCAAGTCTTCCTAAATGAGCCGTCCTACTATCACTGGATGATCAATGCAGACTTCCCCCAATATACGAAGAAGGTACTGACTCGTATCTGGCGTGAGATGAATCCACGTTGAAATCGAACTGCCATGAAGATCATCTGTATAGGACGCAATTACGCGCAACATGCCAAGGAATTGGGAAATGAGATCCCTGATGAGCCTGTCGTATTCCTAAAACCTGAGACCGCACTCATACCTAGAGGTCATCCATTCTATTACCCAGCTCATTCCCAAGATGTTCATTTTGAGGTGGAACTGGTAGTGCGCATAGACAAGGTCGGTAAGCATATCGAGGAGCGGTTCGCACCTCGTTACTATTCAAGCATAGGGCTGGGCCTTGATTTTACTGCAAGAGATATCCAGCAGGAATGCAAGGCGAAAGGCCTCCCATGGGAGAAAGCAAAAGCCTGGGATCATTCTGCTCCTTTAAGTGAGGCCTTCATCCCATTGAGCGAAATACACGATATCAATGATGTCTCCTTCAGTCTGACACAGAATGGCGCCTTGGTTCAAAAAGGAAACAGCAAGGATATGCTCTTTTCTATCGATCGACTGATCCAAGAGGTCTCCAAGTACTTCACCTTGAAAATCGGTGACCTCATTTATACTGGTACGCCTGCAGGGGTTGGGCCTATCTCGGTCGGAGATGAACTCATCGGGAAGATAGGTGAGAGAGAGATGTTCCGACTTACAGTCAAGTAAGCCAGTTCATAGGTTCGCAATTGTATTGAACCTCACTTCAAAGAGCTTGGGCCAATACTTTCCTGTAAGGTAGAAGACCTGCCTCGCAGGGTCATATGCAATGCCGTTAAAGACATCCTCACTACCTGTGCGTTGATCAGCTGGCAAGATGCCACGGCAATCCACATAAGCTAGGACCTTACCTGAGAGTGGATCTATACTTGCGATATAAGGAGTGCCATAGATATTGGCATAAATGACACCGTCCACATACTCCATTTCATTGATAGCCAACTCCTTACCCTTATTGCTATATACCGCTTGCTCTCTGACTACTTCAAATGTCTCCGGGTCCAAGAAGCGCAGGACATGAGTCCCATCGGACATGATGAGGTGGGTCCCATCATCAGTCAAGCCCCATCCTTCACCTGTATAGCTGAATTCGCTCAAGAGCTCCATGCTCTCCAAGTCATAGGCAAAGGCCTTCCCTTCCTTATAGGTCAATTGGAAAAGCTTGTCATTCAAGATGGTGATGCCTTCCCCAAAATACGCGAGAGGTAATTCGATCTTCTGTTTGAAATCACCAGAGCCTGGCAAATAATGGTAGATGACCGATTCCCCATAGACTCCTGTCCCTTCATATAACTGTCCGTTATGCCATGTAAGTCCTTGAGTAAAGGCTGTTTGGTCATGAGGCAATGTTCTAAGTAGAATATATGACCATACTTCAGGCTCTATGTCCGAAATCAGCTCGAAACTGCGATAGCTCTCGCAGGTAGAGGAGTCACTGAAAAGGAATCTGGCTCTGAGTTCATGCTTTCCTACTGGCATATCCCCCGTGAACATCGGTCCCGAAGGCAGAATCATATCATCCAAGAAAATGATAGTGTCCATGATTTGTTTCTCAGCCTTTGTGTAGGTGAATTTGAAATCAATAGGCTCTCCTGCCCTAATTTCATTGGTGGCCATGGCCAAGTTGCACTCTCTGATAGCATTGACTTGAACCGGGTCTTTGTTCTCATCACCACATGAGCTACATGAACTCAATATCAAAATGGAAAGCACCCAGAAGGAAGTAGAAAATCGCAAGCTCATGCTAGTCTAAGGTGCTCAAAGGTAGGTATTTGGGGCTCTAAGCAAGGGGCTTTCCAAGGTATTCCCTGTAGTCAATTGAGTTAGTGCATATCCCAAGGAAAGCAAGGTCCAACGCTAAAAAGAAAACCCTGGATCCTATGGTGGATCCAGGGCTATAATTCTTTAACTCCTAGATGATCAGAAGTAGAAGTTTGCCTTCATGGCGAACTGACCTCTCGTCCCAGTGTCCAATGAGAATGAACTTCCACCAGCTGAGTCGGATGTAGTGGTGTCAACATTTGTACCATCGTAAGTCTCAGTGACGAACTCATCATCTCCAGTAGACATGATGCTCAATCCCCAAGTGTATTCACCTCCAATTGAGACCTTAGGCGCTACGAAATATTCAATACCGGCAAAGCCATTCACCCCGAACATTACAGTAGAGCCAGACTTTGAACTCACTGGACGTGAACCTCCGACATCTTCAATGTCGTTTCCGTAGATTTCCTCGGTAGAGGAACTACCGAAACCGATCATTGCTTCTGCTCCGTATACGCCTTGCACTCTAGAGCTTCCACGTCTTTTCTCAATTCCTGCTCCCAGTGCAATACCGAAGTTGCTCGTCTTGGATTCATCTTCTACGAATTCCTCTGGCTCGGTGGCATCGGGCACCAAGGTTCTGTCACTGGTGTTGTTCAATCCAATGCGCACTTTTGCTCTATACGCGGTATTGGCATCGACCATCATCTTTCCACAGATGGCGAAGCCGCCTGGTACATCTTGGTATTCACTATTGCTTTGGAATACTGGAGCACTGTTATCCATAGTGCCATTGAAGATATTGCCTACATACTCGAAAATTGGAGAGGCATCTATTCCAATAGCCCATTCACCAGCCTCTGGAAGGATATTAATTCCCCTCTTCGAGACCAGTCCATCTTGTGCCATCATCAGACTAGTGACAAATACAGCACATAATATCATTGTTACCTTTTTCATAATTTACTTGATTTTAAGTTAAAGTTAGTACAATCAAAACTATCTGCAAGAGAAGACTACTAGACCGGCCTTTTCTGGAGTTATCAACACCTATTTGAATCATGTTGAAAACCTCATCGCCCTGACTCGAATGAGGTCAGATATCGCTTCCTTTCTGTTCCAGCATTGGAACGAACTTATAGGCTCCATGGGTTAGTTTTTTGAGGCCGCTTTCGGTCTTATCCAAACTGAACATCTCTCGGGTATCATCGGCACCAACAGGTATGACCATGCGCCCGCCAATACTGAGCTGCTGGACAAGATCCTCTGGTATGAAGGGTGCTCCGCAGGTGATAATAATACGGTCGAAAGGGGCAAAGGCCGTCTTGCCCTTATAGCCGTCTCCATAGTAACACTCACAGTGATAATTCATCTTCTTCAAGAGGGGCTTTGTCCTGGTGTAGAGTTCCTTTTGTCGTTCTATGGAATAAAGTCGTACACCCATTTTTATCAACACCGCAGCCTGATACCCAGAACCAGTTCCTATCTCCAAAACTTTCATTCCCGGCTTTACATCCAACAATTGCGATTGCATGGCCACTGTGGACGGATGCGATATGGTCTGTCCTGCAGCTATTGGAAAGGCTTTATCATCATAGGCATGTTCTACGAATACGTTGTCGACAAAAAAGTGCCTTGGGACTTCCAGCATCGCCTGAATGACCATGTCAGACGTAAGACCTTTGGCCCTGAGCGCCTCCACCATACGCTTCCTCATCCCTTTGTGTCTGTAAGAATCTACCATGTCCGAAAAATAGAACTTGTCTTGAGGATATCTCTGTTGAATAGACTTGACTTGATAACATGGTAAGGTGTATTAGGACTGTAGCTTTGCATCACTATGACAAATGAACCTCTAAAGGTCTGTGTGCTGGGCGCTGGGCACCTGGGACGAATCCACCTCAAGATCCTCAAGAACTCCCCACACTATGACCTCATAGGATTCTATGATCCTGATCCAGTGGTCTCTGCCAAGGTGAGTGCCGAATTCAGCGTCAAGGCTTACTCAAAAATGGAAGTCCTTATGGACCTGGTGGATGTGGTGGATATCGTCACCCCCACTCTCTCTCACTTCGATTGTGCCCTTAGCGCCATTAAGCGTTTCAAACATCTTTTCATTGAGAAGCCAATGACCAATACGTTGGAAGAGGGGAAGAAGCTCATTCGGCTTTCAGAAGAGGCCGATGTGAAGATCCAAGTGGGACACGTAGAACGTTTCAATCCTGCATTCACCGCAGTGGAGGCTTTTTTGGATAGGCCGATGTTCGTGGAAGCACACCGCTTGGCCCAATTCAATCCACGCGGCACCGATGTCCCAGTGGTATTGGACCTCATGATCCATGACATAGACATCATTCTGCATTCTGTCAAGTCCGATGTCAGAAACATATCAGCCAGCGGAGTAAAGGTCATCAGTGATACGCCAGACATCGCCAACGCGAGGTTGGAATTCGAGAATGGTTGCGTGGCCAATCTTACCGCTAGCCGCATCTCCATGAAGAACATGCGAAAGACACGTTTCTTCCAGAAGGATGCCTACATCTCAGTGGATTTCCTAGAAAAGAAGTGTGAGGTGGTGACCATGAAAGAGGTCCATGGAGAGAGCAATCCCTTTGCAGTAGTGGTGGATCCAGGCAACGGTAAAACCTTAAGAGAGATTAACTTCGAACGACCTGAAGTAGCCCCGAATAATGCGATAGAAGATGAACTCCATGCCTTGGCGAAGGCTATCCGAGAAGGAAGTCAACCTCCGGTGAGTGTGACCCAAGGGTATAAAGCTTTGGAGATCGCCCATCGTATCATGGAGCAGATCGCCCAGAGACCTCAGGGGCAATAGTCTGCTTTTTCTTGCGTTCATCCTAGGATGAACGTTTGTCGCGATTGCATGGAACAATGTAGATTCGCGGTCGCTCAGCTTGATTATGCCCTTCAAACAACCCGCCATCCTGCTCGCGATCCTCATTGGGTCCTCGGCTTGTGACCTGATCAATCCGGAAGAACAGGTTCCCTGTTACATCCAAGTAGATGCCTTCACTTTGGACATCCCTGCCGAGGACGTGGCTCAATTTGGTGCTGATTCACAGAACATTACAGACGTTTGGCTTTTTGCCAACGACATCCTTGTTGGCGCATTCGAATTGCCTGCACTA
>JAQCAN010000149.1 GCA_027621335.1 Bacteroidota bacterium | reverse complement strand
TATGGTGGAGCGCAAGAAACCAGGTCAGAAAAAGGCTAGGAAGAAATTCCAATTCAGTAAGCGTTGATCTGATCAACGTGGGTTTCAGTATCCAAGCCATCTGGAATCTCTGTGTATTCAGAGCTATCCAGAGGCTGTTTTTAGTGAAAGTGAACCAATTTTAATTACATGTCCAGAACAGATTTCAATGAGCTCCTCAATGCCGGAGTTCACTTCGGCCACCTTAAAAGAAAGTCGAACCCTAACATGGCGCCTTACATCTTCACAGAGAAGAAAGGCATCCATATCATTGACCTCAATAAGACCATCGTCAAGCTCGATCAGGCAGCAGCCGTGATGAAGAATTTGGCCAAGTCAGGCAAGAAAATCCTATTCGTAGCAACCAAGAAGCAAGCGAAAGAGATTGTAGCCATGAAGGCCAAAGAGGTCAATATGCCTTACGTCACCGAGCGTTGGTCAGGAGGTATGCTCACCAACTTCGCGACTGTGAGAAAAGCGGTGAAGAAAATGGCCTCTATCGATAAGATGGCGACTGATGGAACCTTGGAGACCATGTCCAAGAGAGAGCGTCTTCAGGTCTCCAGGACCCGCGCCAAGTTAGAGAAGAACATCGGGTCCATTGCTGACCTTAACCGTCTCCCTCATGCTGTTTTCATCGTGGATATCATGAAAGAGCACATCGCGGTGGCTGAAGCCAAGAAATTGGGCATCAGCTCCTTCGCTATCGTGGACACGAATTCCGATCCTAGAGAAGTTGATTTCCCTATCCCTGCCAATGACGATGCGACCAAGTCTATCGAGTTGATTCTGGATGTGGTCTGCAATGCCATCAAGGAAGGCTTGGAAGAACGTTCCAAGGAGAAGGATAACGTGAAGGACAAAGAAGCAGTAGCCGAAACTGAAGAGGCTGTAGAAGGCAACGAAGGAGCCGCTGAAGAGGTTTCTGAGGAAAAAGAATAAATCACCTTTCAATTTTTTAAAGTAATGGCAATTACAGCAGCTGACGTAAACAAACTCAGACAACAGACCGGTGCCGGTATGATGGACTGTAAGAAAGCTTTGGTGGAAGCCGAGGGGGACTTCAGTCTGGCCATCGATATCCTTCGTAAGAAAGGACAAAAGGTAGCCGCGAACAGAGAGGGTAGGGATGCTTCTGAAGGTCTTGTTCTTGCGTTGACCAGTCCTGATGAGAAGAGAGGGGTTATCGTAGTCGTGAACTGTGAGACCGACTTCGTAGCCAAGAATGATGACTTCAATGCCTTCGCAAGTAAGATTGCTAGTATCGCATTGGATAATCTTCCTGCGGACGTTGAGGCTCTAAGGCAACTCAAATATGACACAGAACTGACTGTAGCTGAGAAAATCATCGAGCAGACTGGAGTCATCGGTGAGAAGATCGAAGTGTCTTCCTATGAAATGATTGCTGCCGATACAGTTTATGCATACAACCATCCAGGCAATAAAGTGGCCTCTGTCGTGGGTCTGAACGGGAATGGTAAAGCCGAGGTGGCCAAGGACGTGGCCATGCAAGTGGCGGCTATGGCTCCAGTTGCGGTGGATGAAGCTCGTGTTCCTAAGGATATGGTGGCCAAGGAATTGGAGATCGGCAAGGAATTGGCCATACAGGAGGGAAAGCCTGCTGAAATGGCCGAGAAGATTGCCGAAGGGAGACTGAAGAAGTTCTTTCAAGAAGCCACGTTATTGAACCAGCAGTTCATCAAGAATAACAAGCAGACGATAGCTCAGTTCTTGGATAGTACTGAGAAAGGACTTACCGTCACTGATTTCAAGAGGTTCTCTCTCTCATAACCGAGAGTTGAATCCATATAGAATTCGAAAAAGGAGGGACTCATATCCCTCCTTTTTTATTGTTTAATTTCGTCCGCAGCACAACAAAACCTATGAAATACAAACGCGTCCTACTGAAATTGAGTGGAGAAGCCCTCATGGGGGATAAAGGCTTCGGGATCGACAATGAACGATTGGCCCTTTACGCGAAAGAAATCAAGGATGTGCACGATTCCGGAGTGGAGATAGGCATTGTCATCGGAGGGGGGAATATCTTCAGAGGCATCCAAGCTGAGGAAGGAGGTATGGAGCGGACGCAAGGGGACTATATGGGGATGCTGGCCACAATGATCAATAGCATGGCCCTCCAAGCAGCCATTGAGAAACTGGGCCCTCAAACAAGACTCCTTTCTGCCATAGAGATGAAGGAGATTGCAGAGTCTTTCATACGGAGGAGGGCAGTCAGACATTTGGAAAAAGGCCGTATTGTCATCTTCGGAGCGGGAACAGGAAATCCTTATTTTACAACTGATACAGCTGCTTCATTGCGGGCGGTAGAGATTGATGCAGAGGTGATTCTTAAAGGCACACGAGTGGATGGCATCTATTCGGCCGATCCTGAAAAGGATGCGACTGCCGTGAAATTCGATAAGCTCACATTCAAGGATGTCTTCGATAAAGGCTTATCTGTCATGGATATGACTGCATTCACACTCTGCAATGAAAATAATCTGCCAATCATTGTCTTTGATATGAATAAGCCCGGAAACCTCATGAAGGTGATTCAAGGTAGCGAGATAGGCACACTAGTTGAAACAGATTGACCTGAATTTTTAAGCAATGACAGAAGAATTGGAACTCATTTTCATGGAGGCGACCGAGAATATGCAAGGGGCCTTCGACCATTTGGAAAAGGAGCTCATGAACATCAGAGCAGGTAAGGCATCACCAGGTATGTTGGGTGGTGTGAAGGTGGACTATTATGGTACAGAGACTCCACTTACACAAGTTGCGAATATCAATTCAACTGATGCGCGAACGCTGGTCATCCAGCCTTGGGAAAAGGCGATGATCGATCCTATTTCTACAGCCATCACCTATGCTAATCTGGGGCTGAACCCACAGAATAATGGGGAGGTCATCATCATCTCTGTTCCCATGCTCACAGAGGAGAGACGTAAGGATCTTTCAAAGAAGGCCCATGCTGAAGGAGAGACCGCCAAAGTGAGTGTGCGTAATTCTAGAAAAGAAGCCTTGGACCAGATCAAGAAATTGGAAAAGGATGGACTGAGCGAGGACCTGTCTAAGGTAGCCCAAGTCAAGGTGCAGTCCATCGTGGATGGATTCTCTGAGCGCATTGACAGACTCATAGAAGCAAAGGAAAAGGACATCATGACTGTCTGACCTCAAGAGGCGAACACACGCGTCCCTTCACTGCAATTCTTGCACATCTCTATCTGACTCCTGGATTTCAGGATCTGTTTTCTGAACTCCTGGTAGGCGGGCCTCTGCCATATGGAGCTCAATCCGGATTCTTGGATGGAGCCCATCTGATGACTGGCATCCTTATCGAAACAACAGGGGACCACCTTTCCGTCCCACGTGATGACGCAGCTGTGCCACATCTTCCAACACTGATCGTCCAAAGTGTTCTTGATCTTGAACTTCTGAAGGCTTTCATCCCACTTATATCTCGAGTACTTGTCCTGTTCGGGCATGAGCGCATTTCCCTTTTCGAAATCATAGAGCTGAGCTGTCTTGAGGACCACACGATCCACGCCCATGGTTTTGGCGAGCCTTTTGACCTCTGCGATCTGATGCTCATTAGGCTTCACCACCAAGAATTGGAAGACCAGTTCTGGTCCAGGAAGTGAGGATGACCTTCTGGTCTTCACCATTGTCTCGGTCCCTTCCAGGACTTTGCTCAAGAGCCCAGCTCTGCGGTATTGGGCATAGGTCTCTTGATCCGTCCCATCAATGCTGATGATCATTCGGCCCAACCTGCTCTCCATCACCTTTCCACATGTGGCTTCGTCCAAGAAGTGGGCATTGGTGGAGGTAGATGTGAAGATGTTCCTATCGGCTGCGTAACGCACCATGTCCAAGAAGCCTTTATGGATAAAGGGTTCCCCTTGAAAATAGAAAGTAAGGTTCATCAAGGTGTCCTTCTGCTCATCTATGATGGCCTGGAATAGGCTTTGATCTAAATTTCCAGTCGGTCGAGAAAAACTTCTGAGGCCACTTGGGCACTCAGGACACTTGAGGTTACAGGCGGTGGTGGGTTCTATGGCCAAGGACATAGGAAGGCCTTTCATCAGGGGACGAGCGCTGCGCTTGGACGCATGAAAACTGGAATAGAGCCTCCACGCATTCTGGAGCTTTCTTGTGCTCAAGGTTCTCATGAATCCCAATCTGTGTTCCAACCGTCCCATAGAGGGCTAAGATACGCCTTAGGCCACGTGCCAATATTCGTTTCTTTGCAACCCATGTGGGAAGCACTTGCCAGTATCATCCTCCGGAATAGGATTGCCATCCTAGTCGTCCTAGCCTTATTGACCGTTTTCATGGGATATAAGGCCACGGAGGTCAAGATGACCTACAAGTTCGGAGGCATTCTTCCTGAAGATGATTCTACCTATCTGGAGTACGCCAAGTTCTTGGATGAATTTGGAGAGGATGGGAACGTGATGGTCATTGGGACACAGGGGGAGGAAATCTTCAACGTTGACAATTTTGCCGCATGGTATGTCCTAGGCAATGAGATCAAAGCCTTGGACGGTGTGGACAGTATTTTCAGCATCGCACACAGTTATGACCTTGTGAAGAATGAGGAAGAGGAAAAGCTTGAACTGGTCTCTTTGACGCCTAAAGAACCCAGAACTCAGGCCGAGGTAGATTCGATACGGGCCAAACTGAAACGCCTTCCTTTCTACAAGGATCTGCTCTATAACGACAGTACCGATGCCACACTCATGATGGTCTTCGTCAATGCAGAGAAGTTCAATTCCGAGCAGCGCGGAGATGTGATGGAGGAGATCATGACACTCACTGAGAAGTACAGTGAGGATCACATGGAATTGGCCTATTCCGGACTTCCGCACATCAGGACGTACACCGCATCTCAGGTGAAGAGCGAATTGCTGAAGTTCGTGGCCCTTGCGGCTTTGGTCACGGCCATCATCCTCTTTATCTTCTTCCGGAGCGTCAGGGTGGTGGTCTTCTGTCTATTGGTCGTAGGCGTGGGGGTCATCTGGTCGGTAGGGACCATCGTATTGCTGGACTATCGACTCTCCTCATTGTCTGGGCTCATACCTCCATTGATCATCGTCATCGGGATACCCAACTGTGTCTTCCTGCTGAACAAGTACCATAGCGAGTATCAGAACCATGGGAACAGAACCAAGGCCTTGATGCGCGTCATCTCCAAGATAGGCAACGCCACCTTCCTCACCAACTTCACCACGGCCCTAGGCTTTGCAACCTTCATCTTCACGGAAAGCGACCTTTTGAGACAATTCGGTGTGGTGGCTTCATTGAACATCATCGGCATATTCTTCCTTTCCATCACCCTCATCCCCATCATCTTCTCCTATCTGCCAGAGCCTAAGACCCGGCATTTGAAGCACCTGCAGAAGCGCTGGTTGGATTCGGTAGTGAAGAAACTGGTCTATTGGGTGAGTGAGAGACGGAGGCAGGTCTATCTGACCACTCTGGTTGTCATAGCCCTCGGTGCGTATGGCGTGACATTGATCAAGACCACGGGGAATATCGTGGACGACCTACCCGAAGGCGACCAGATCATACAGGACCTCGGCTTCTTTGAGTCCAATTTCCATGGGGTCATGCCCTTCGAGGTATTGGTGGATACAAAGCGTAAAGGACAGATCGTCAAGGACAAGAACCTGAAACGCATAGAAGAGCTTCAAGAGCTCATCCACACCTATCCGGAGTTCTCGAGGAGCCTCTCGATGGTTGACGCCTTGAAATTCGCAAAACAGGCATTCTATAACGGCTCACCGTCCAAATACAGTCTCATCAGAGGCAACGAGAAGGGATTCATCTCACCTTACCTCACCACTGGATCGGGAGGGGATGATATGGGGTCCATGTTCATGGACTCCACTAAACAGGTGGGCCGTATCTCTGCTCAGATGGCGGACATTGGAACGGATCGTATGGAAGAGATCATCGATGGAATGAAGCCACGCATCGACTCTATCTTTCCCAGCGAGGATTACCATGTGACGCTCACAGGGACCAGTATCGTCTTTTTGAAAGGGACGAGGTATCTGGTATCCAATCTGATGACCAGCCTCATCTTGGCCATAATCGTCATAGCAGTTATCATGTATATCCTCTTCGGTTCATTCCGTATGGTCCTCATCTCTTTGTTCCCGAACCTCATACCACTTCTCTGCACGGCTGCATTGATGGGTTACGCAGGCGTTCCCATCAAGCCATCGACCATCTTGGTCTTCAGCATTGCTTTCGGAATATCAGTAGACGATACCATCCACTTTCTAGCGAAGTACCGGCAGGAGCTGGATGCTAGATCTGGACGCATGAAGGAGGCGGTCATACGCGCGGTCAAGGAGACTGGAGTGAGCATGATCTACACCTCTATCGTCCTCTTTTTCGGATTCAGCATTTTCATCACATCCAAGTTCGGA
>JAQCAN010000148.1 GCA_027621335.1 Bacteroidota bacterium | reverse complement strand
CAATCTGCGTTTTGGAGACCGCCAAGAGCCCACGACATATCCTGCTTTCAGTAAGAATGCGGCTCTGCATCTGGGGATGAACCTCAAGTTGGGGAAAACGGATGCTCCGAAGATTCCCCGGTCAATGACTGAATAAACGCATTTCATTTTCGAATTCTATGTTCATCTTTGCTTGGTATGAGTGAGACCATTCGTATTGGCAAAGTAGCAAGGCTCCATGGATTCAAGGGAGAAGTCAGCCTCAAGGTGGACAATGAATTCATGGCAAGCCTACAAGATACAGACATGCTCTTTCTGGAGTTAGAACAGAAACAAGTCCCATTCTTCATTGAACAGATCAAATTCACCAAGACGGGTTTCGCCTTGGTGAGATTCGAAGGAGTGGAGACGGAGGCAGCTGCACAACGACTCATGCAGTGTAGCGTTTATCTCCGAGACGAGGACTTGGATGCCGAGGATCGAGCAGAGATGGAGGCCAACCAGTTGGAAGGGTATCAGGTCCATGATGAGGTCTATGGCGATATAGGTGAAGTCATCGAATTGGTCATCCACCCTGGAAACAGCTTTCTGATCGTGGACCACCCGTCAGGTGAGGTCATCATCCCATATAATGATGAGTTCATCCTGGAGATTGATGATGAGAAGATGCTCATCACCTGTAAAACCCCTGAGGGATTGATCGAACTGAATCTGGAGGGCTGATGGGTAATTCCTCTTTTTCATTTATGCATTTCACTATCCAGCAGGAGCATTGTGCCATGAAAGTCGGCACTGATGGTGTGCTGCTTGGGGCATGGGCAAATCTAGATGGAGTAAGAACTGCATTGGACATCGGAACAGGAACAGGCCTTATCGCTTTGATGATTGCGCAAAGGGCCACTGAAGCCATTGTCAGTGCCATAGAGATCGATGAGAAGGCGGCAGCGCAGGCCGCTGAGAACTTCGCAGCCAGCAAATTCCGGGATCGTCTTTCAGTGAGACATGTCGATATTCATAATGATCATGTTCAGTCGAACTATGACCTCTTGATCTGTAATCCGCCCTTCTTTCCGATAGGAACACCTTCTCCTGATGTGAAGCGGCATATTGCCCGTCATGAAGCCTCATTGGACCTGAACATGTTGTTCATTGAAACAAAAAAGCGATTGAAAGGAACTTCGAGATTGGCCTTGATCTGGCCTTCGGAGCGAGAAGAAGAGTTGATGGCTGGAGCCAAACTTCATGAACTCTATTTGGCCCGGATCTGTCGCGTCAAACCCAATCCTTCCAAGGAGGTGAAACGTATCCTCGTTGAATTCCAACCTAGTGCGCCTCCTTCTATTATAAAGGAGGAACTGGTCATCGAGTTAGGTGAACGCCACGTTTATTCCGAAGGCTTCAAAGCCTTGACCAAGGATTTCTATCCACTGGATAGAGGACAATAGATCCACTGGTTGCTTAAACCATTTTATTCTTGCTTGGTCTAAGGTTTGGAAGTGCCGGTCTGATTTTTTTGCCTTGTACCATGCTTTGACATTAACTTTCTCATAGAATCGAATGAGATGAGACAACTATTCTTCTTTCTGCTCACGTTTCCATTGGCTCTAAAAGCTCAGTTCTATGAGGATTATATAGGTGCTGGGCATGCAGAAGGAGTGACCGTGACCTCTAGTGATGAATTTCAGCTCTTTGGTCAATCATTCACAGCTTCAGGCGCTAATACCATCAATGGACAAGGCATGGATGCCCGTTTCATGGAGGTGGTTCGTTTCATGAATCAGGCTAGCCTCGGTGCAGATCAGTCCATCATCCAAGAGGTCATGGGAATGGGCTTCGAAGCGTGGCTGGATGCTCAAGCGGATACTGAGCCATCCTTTCTGCACCCTCGAATGATCTCCATCATCGATGAGGCCATCGCCAATTATATCGCTCAAGGGGGCGACCCAGAAAACTACTTCTCACCAGGCCCATGGCATTTCCAATATGCGTGGTGGCAGATCAACATGACCAATGAGGACCTTTTGAGGCAACGCGTAGCTTACGCTTTGAGCCAGATCCTTGTCACATCGTATAACAGTAACCTCTCAGACCGTGCTGATGGAATAGCCTATTACTATGATGTCCTAGTGGAACATGCCTTGGGTAATTATCAGGACCTATTGATGGATGTCAGTCTCCATCCTGCTATGGGCCTCTACCTCAGCCATTTCAATAATCCAAGGAATAATGATGCCTTGAACATCCATCCTGATGAGAACTATGCCCGTGAGGTGATGCAGCTGTTCAGCATCGGGCTCTATGAATTGAATTTGGATGGAACCCAAGTCTTGGATGGCACTGGAAATCCTATTCCGACCTACGGCTTGGACGAGGTGAAGGAGCTGGCTGAGGTCTTCACTGGATTGGGGCCTGGCGCCATGGTTCCCAATCCATTTGACAATACACCGAATTTCGGAGATGGCTTCTACTTCACAGATTTTGGAGTGCCTATGGCCATGTATGAGGCCTGGCATGAACCCGGTCAGAAGAACCTGGTCAATGAAGGCATCGTACCTGCAGGACAGACTGGCATAGAGGATATAGAGGATGCCATCGAGATCTTATTCACTCACCCCAATGTCGGACCTTTCATAGCTACGCGATTGATCCAGCATATGGTGAAATCCAATCCGACTCCAGCCTATGTGCAACGAGTGGCAGAAATCTTCAATGACAATGGCAACGGAGTGAGAGGTGATCTGCACGCAACGGTGAAAGCCATTTTATTGGATGATGAAGCACGGGATTGTGAGTGGATCAGCGAGCCATTCCATGGGAAATTGACAGAACCTTTCTGCCGATACACCCAGTTCTCCCGTATGTCAGATGTTTTGGCCGAGGAGGAACGCTATTGGAATGCCGGTTATGCCTTCTTGGAGTCTACTGAGCAAGCCCCGATGAATTCCAAGAGCGTGTTCAATTTCTTCCAACCGACCTATCAACCCAATGGGCCTATTGCCGATGCCGGTCTCGTGGCCCCTGAGTTCCAGATCCATAATTCCTTGTCTAGCATAGCTTACATGAATGAGGTGAACGATTGGACGTTCTGGTGGGCGCTTATGTACTCTTGGGAGGAGGCGATAGAACCAGTGTTCGTGGACATCAGTGACTTGGAGGACTTGGCCAGATCTCCGGAAGTACTCATCAACGAATTGGATAAACTGTACTTACGTGGGCAGATGAGTGATGGACTCAGGGAGATTTTGAGGACCTCTCTAGACGGTTTACAAGGGAGCACTGTAGGTCCAACTTATCTGTCTTACAGAGCAAGAATGGCCCAATACCTCGTCCTGATCAGTCCTGACTATGCCGTACTAAGATAAATAGAGTGAACGATGAAGGAAAAGAAGACAGTATCAAGAAGACAATTCCTAGGTCAGACCAGTTGTGCAGCCATTGGTTACACCACCTTGTTCTCCTCGCTCTTGAATCTGAAAGCATTCGAAGCGGCTGCAATGGATAATTCCTCATTGCCAGATGATTACAAGGCTTTGGTCTGCGTCCTCCTGTCAGGAGGGAATGATTCGTATAATATGCTCATGCCGAGGACAGGCGATCCCTATGCGGAGTACCTCACCACTCGGAGCAACCTGGCCATACCAAGTACGGCCATGCTACCCATTGTCCCATCTTCTGCCATAGGTGATTTTGGAGTACATCCGTCCATGCCGGAAGTTCAGTCCTTATTCAATTCAGGACGCTTGGCCTTCATCTCCAATGTGGGGACCATGGTGCAACCCACGACTAAACCTCAATTCAATAGTGGGATACATCCTTTGCCCCTGGGCCTCTTCTCCCATTCGGATCAGATCCAGCAATGGCAGACGGGTAGACCGCATGAACGCTCCGCCACAGGCTGGGGAGGGCGTATTGCCGATCTCATCACCAGCATGAATGAGAATCAGAACATCGCCATGAACATCTCCCTTTCAGGCACGAATGTCTTCCAGCGAGGAGCATCCAGTATAGAGTATGCGATCAATAGCGAAGGGAGCCTGGGTATCAATGGCTATGGAGAAGGATGGGTACCCGATCTCATAAGAACCCAGGCGATTGACAACATGTTGGATGCCAATTATGTGGACATCTACAAGAGTACTTATGTGAATACCATCCGACAAAGCAGGGACTCGGGTATTGAATTCCAAGCGGCCATTGATTCCATTCCTGAGTTCCAACATGAATTCAGTGAGGGTTACCTCTCACAGAGCTTCAAGATGATTGCCAAGACCATAGCCGCAAGAGAGACATTGGGCTTCACACGTCAGATCTTCTTCGTCAATTATGGAGGATGGGATCACCATGACGAGCTTTTGAATAACCAAGCCGCCATGTTGGAAGTCTTGAGCCGTGCTTTTGGAGATTTCAATGCCGTCCTCGATGAGATGAATATGGCCGAGAATGTGACCACCTTCTCTATCTCTGACTTTGCGCGCACCTTGACCTCCAATGGTAACGGGACCGACCACGCGTGGGGAGGGAACGCTATGGTGATGGGAGGCTCAGTGAACGGGGGAGATATCTTCGGAGCCTATCCATCGTTGGCGGTTGGGACAGAACTGGATCTGGCCGATGGAACACTACTTCCAACAACCTCTGCCGATGAGTACTTGGCAGAGATGGCCTTATGGTTCGGAGTGTCACCCACCGATACGGACATGATATTCCCCAACTTGGCGAACTTCTATGACACTGCTTCCAGTCAATTGCCTTTAGGATTCTTGAACCTATGATGCTCATGAGAACACTGATCACCACCGGATTCATAGCGCTCAGCTCAGGGCTGTTCTCGCAGTGCTATATGGACCGACACAACACAAGTTGGAAGGACGCATGGATCTCCTGCCAGACCACCATGAGCCCTAATGTGGAACGGGGCGTGAGCCATTGGATCCAATATGACCTTGGCTACACCTACATCTTAGGAGAACTACATGTATGGAACATCAATGATCCAGAGCATCTGGACCGAGGGGCGGCCCAAGTGGCCATCGATATCTCCACGGATGGAGAAGAGTGGACAGAGCAAGGCATTTATTTCGTTGCGGAGGGGTCCGGTTCCAGCATCTATGAAGGGGAGGACGTGATGGACTTCGAAAATACAGAGGCCCGTTATGTACTTATCACGGTACTAGAGAATTATGGAGCCCAATTATGCTCTGGATTGAGCGAGATCCGCGCTGAAGTGAATGGCATCATCACAGAGGTGAATGAATCTGTGAGCCCTGAGGCCTGTTTCGATCTGAGCATCTACCCGAATCCACATGAGGACCTTTTCTTCACTCGCATCAGCAGCAGCTGTGTGGAGCCCATGTTGCTGACCATCCATGACCTTCAAGGTCGATTGGTGGAAGAACGTATCATAAATCCTGCGGATGGAGAAGGTACGTTGCTTCAATTAGGGAATGATCGTATGGAAGCGGGCATCTACATCTTGAGTGTTAGTCAAGGTGATGCTATAGGGCGTTATCAAGTGGTGAAGAGCCGCTGATCGTTCAAAGAGATCCAATGAACACCTTTAGACGACCTCCTTGGTTATATTCATGGCATGAAACTGAGAGATAAGAAAATCCTATTGACCGGGGGATCCTCTGGAATAGGAAAGGCTACGGCCATAGACCTCATCCAAGCTGGTGCACAGGTCGTCATCACTGGAAGGGATGAAGAGAAGTTGATGCAGACCGCCAAAGAGATCGGAGCAATTCCCTTGGCCTTTGATGTGAGTGAGTATGAGACCATTCCTGAGAAGGTGGCCGAGGCGGTAGCTAAACTGGGAGGATTGGACGTTCTGATGAACAATGCAGGCATCGGGAATTTCGACCTGCTGGATAATCTGACCATCCACCAGTTTGAGAACATCTATTCGGTGAATGTCTTCGGATTGGCCCTGCTGACCCAGGAGGTGGTCAAGTATTTCAAGGCCAAGGACCGTGGGGACATTGTGAACATTGCGTCTATGGCGGCCACCAAAGGCTTTAGTCATGGCACCGTCTATGCCTCATCCAAGTTTGCACTGCGAGGCATGACCCAGTGCTGGCAGCAAGAACTGCGCAAGCATAACATCCGAGTAATGCTCATCAACCCATCAGAAGTGCCTACGGCATTCAATCAAGAGGACCGCACTGAACGGGATGATATCGAGGGCAAGTTGACCGCTAAGGAGATCGCACATACCATTCGTTTTGCCTTGGAGATGGACGATCGGGGCTTCATTCCTGAGCTCAGTGTCTGGGCCACCAATCCGTTCACAGGCTGAACATTCACTTGGCAAAGAGCTGGGAGAGGTCCTTGAAGGCTTTGAACTCCAAAGCATTCCCACTCGGATCCAGGAAGAACAGCGTAGCTTGTTCACCCACTTCCCCTTTGAAACGCACATAGGGTTCTATGATAAAGACTTGACCATCCTCCTTGAGGCGCTGAGCGAGCGCTTCCCAGTCCTCCATGCGCAATACCACCCCGAAGTGGGGAATAGGGACGTCATGCCCATCCACAGGATTAGAGGCCTGCACTGG
>JAQCAN010000147.1 GCA_027621335.1 Bacteroidota bacterium | reverse complement strand
CTAGAATCGAATCCGCCCTATTCAATACGCAGCGCGATACTCTTGGGTTTCATCCGGGGGGGGGCTAAGTCTCTGAACAGGATGGAGATAACTACTCGACAAACTGCGTGAACGGAGAACGAAAATCGCTATCATCGTGAACGATGTATGCCATCATAGATTTAGAGACCACCGGCCACTCTGCGGGAAATAGGATTACGGAAATCGCTGTATTCATCCATGATGGAGAACAGGTGGTCCAGGAATTCCAAACGCTCATAAATCCAGAGTGTAGCATCCCTCATTTCATCCAGCGGCTCACGGGCATCGATGATGAGATGGTCAAGGATAGTCCCCGATTCTATGAAGTGGCAGAGGAAGTGCATCGGTTGACAGAGACCTGCGTCTTCGTGGCGCACAACGTAGGATTCGATTACGGTACCTTGCGCCAAGCTTATGCCGAACTGGGTTTCGACTACAAGCGTAAGCGCCTCTGTACGGTCAGGCTTGCCAGAAAGGCTTTTCCCGGTCAACTCAAGTATAGTTTGGGGAACATATGTCAATATCTGGGCATTCAGATAGAAGCAAGGCACCGAGCCTATGGAGATGCCAAAGCCACGGTTTCACTCTTTGAAAAGATCATGGCGGCCGATGCGGGTGACCTCATCCCAAGGGCGCTTCATCACCGATCTAGGGAAGGTAGCCTCCCTCCTGCATTGGATCTTCAAGTCATAGAAGGCCTTCCTGAACGACCTGGTGTTTACTATTTCAAGGATGAAAAAGGAAAGGTCATCTATGTTGGAAAGGCCATAGACATCCGATCCAGGGTACTCGGACATTTCTATACCAAGGGTGGTAAGGATAGAGCCATGCATGAGCATGTAGCCCATGTGGAATATATGGAAACTGGCTCGGAACTGATGGCCTTGCTCCTTGAGAGCGCTGAGATCAAGCGCCTCTATCCCCTATTCAACTCTGCCCAAAAGAATCGAAGGGATGCCTGGGCGATTTTCAATTATACCGATCGACAGGGAGTTGAACATTTGGCCTATGCCGCAGCTAAACAGGTCAAGCGGCCTTTGATGAATTTCTATACCATCACGCAATGCCGTCAGTTCTTGGAAACCATACAAGACACATTTCAGCTCTGCCCTAGATACTTGGAATTGCAGAAGACCAATGGTACCTGCTTCCATTATGGTTTGAAACAGTGCAAAGGTGTATGTGCTGGAGAAGAAGCGGTCCTTCTTTACAACGAAAGGGTGCTTGAGGCCATCGAATCCATCGGTGCCTTAAGAGGACACCTCATCGTCCTGCTTGAAGGAAGGAAAGAGAATGAGTATGGGTATGTACTCATCGAGTCTGGGCTCTATAAAGGATATGGGTTTGCGATAGGAGAGCCTAACATTGAAACTATGGCCTCAGGATTAGTCCATCAAGAAGACAATTCGGACATACAGAGGATTCTTAGATCTTTCTTCCGACATACAGAATCTCCAGAGATTCTGGAACTGGATGAACCAATGAATTTTTCAGGTCAACGATTACTTTCACTTTTCTGACTTCGAGTTCATTGGGGTATCAAGAAAACACATAAATACTTATGGTGTAAAACACCATAAGAGGATAATTGTCTTACCTTGTCTAAAAATCTAGACGATGAGAACAATCATATTCACCCTTACCGCCATCTTTTCTTCCATTTTATTAATTGCCCAGAACTCACCTATCGACTTCGAAGAGGGTGGACTAGGTGCCGATTGGACATGGGCCGTATTTGAGAATGACGTAAATCCAGCGCTGGAGATCATCGCTAATCCTGATGCCAGCGGAATAAACACCTCAGCTACTGTAGCCAAGTTCACAGCATTGGATTTAGGGGCCCCATTCGCAGGCTGTGAATCCATGCATGGCACTGATTTGGGCGTATACACGCTCTCTGCCGCAAATAGTTTCGTGACCATCATGGTGTGGAAACCAATTATCAGCGATGTAGGAATCAAGATGGTTACCACTAGTGGAGGCGCCCTACCTGAAATAAAAATACCCAATACCCTTGTGAATCAATGGGAACTAATCACCTTCAACTTCTCTAGCTACATCAACAACGCGATCTATGCTATCGAAGATGTAGATCAGATCGTGGTCTTTCCTGACTTCACCGATCGTAATGAGGACCGTATCATCTACTTTGATAATATCACCATTGGTGATGGGACAACCACTTCGTTGACAGAACTACAGGCCAATCCATTGAATCTCGGACCAAATCCTACCAGCGATTTCCTCTACAATCAATCTGACCTTAAATTAGATCAAGTAAACGTTTATGATATAAGCGGAAGACTGGTGATCAGCACAGGTCAACTGTCTCCAGGGGAATTCTTGGACATAAGGACTTTGGAAGATGGAAACTACATTGTGAGAGCGATGATCGGTTCAAGTGAGGCCAGCACTCGATTCGTGAAGAACTGACCAGGCAAGTACAACCAAGACAGGAAGAAGGCCGGATGATCTTAAGATCATCCGGCCTTTTTCTTATATGATCATAACACCTCTTTTTCCCAAGAATGGAACATCCGTGAAATGTTCCTCGCTGATGCTCTCAGGAACGAAAATGTACTTCTTGTCATACATCAGTTTGGCCACATAGAAACTGACCCAGTATTCATTGAAGATCCCAAAGACTTCTTCAATGAGGGGTTCTATCCGTTTCGCGCTGCGACTGGGAACTTCATCGAGGAAATGGCGGAGAACTGAAGTCTCTCTTTTCTCGCCATCGATCTCACCATAACCCTTGGAAGAAACAAGAACTCCTTCAATCTGTTCCTCTTTCATATTGATGAGATAACTGTTCCAAATTTCTACACCTTCCTCATTCTTCTCTTGAACGATAGCGACAGCAATATCCCTTACTTCAGGGCGTGTAATGTCCTTTTTCATTGAGCATGATCAGCTATACGATTTGCCATTTCGAGATAGGTGTAGACGTCAGTCGGTACACCATCCAACCTTTCCTCACTTCGATTATGGCCAAGTCTCACGACCACCATTTCCCTTTCCGGTATGATGAAGACGTATTGCCCCAGTATGCCCCTCATGTATGAAATGTCCTGTCCATCTATCTCCTTCAACCACCACTGGTAGCCGTAATAATCCACTGTATCACCGTTCTCGTCAGGCACCATGAAAGGAGTGATGCTCTGTTCTACCCATTGAGGTGAAATGAGCTGAATCCCCTTCCAGTTGCCCTGGCAGAGGAAGAGTTCTCCCAACTTCGCGAAATCCCTGGCGTTGCTATAGAAACAGCAATATGCGCGTTCCACCCCGCTTTCTTCATCATACGTCCACTGAGCATCCCTCACAGCTCCAAGTGGCTTCCAGAGTTTTTCACTGGCATAGTCACTAAGATTCTTTCCAGTGACATCTTCTATGATATAAGACAGCAACAATGTATTGCCTCCTAAGTACTTCCAAACTGTTCCAGGTTCGTGTTCCAATGGGTATTCAAAGGTCTTATTGCGAATATCATCCCCATAGTAAGCCTTGGCCATGAATCCAAATGGGTCACCATAACTCTCATCAAAACCGATTCCTGATGTCATCTGAAGGAGTTGCTCGATTGTCACATTTTCTTTATCCGTCCCTTTCAATTCAGACAGATAGTCTGACGCCTTATCATCTACTGAGCCTATGAATCCATCTTCTATAGCCATTCCAGTCAGAATACTTACAATGGTCTTTGCCATCGAAAATGAGTTGGACAAGCTGCTGTCCGAATACCCTTCCCAATACTTCTCGAAGAGTATCTCCCCTTTGTATACGACCAGATAAGACACTGTCTTGTATCGATCGAAGAAAACTGAATCTTCAGGACTGACCTCATAGGTGTTGTACCTTACTGCCTCTTTCCAAGGTTGGGGGCGTTCAGCCTTCACGGGGCGTTGCGTGAAGTACTTGTAGTTATCGATATCCACGTTATTCCTTCCTATAAGGTAAGTGCTGCGCATGGCATTGATAACGTGACCATTTCCAGAGATCTCCAGTCCAACGATAACCAGTAGGATCAGAACCAAAACGGCCAAAATGAATTTAATGAATCTAGGCATTTGTTTATTCTATGATCAGTTGAAGACTTGAAGACGAATTCGTATCGCGCAACACATATGATCCAGGGACCAGTCCTTCTTTAATTGCCAGATGGAAACTCGTCCATGAAGGGATTTTTTCTTCCTGCGTCAGGCGCCCCATCGGGTCGATTAACTGAAGGTTCAAAACCATTTCGGACCCATTTTTCACCGTGAATTCACCATGACCGGGGTTAGGGAATACTGAAAAGCTTAGAGGACTGGAATCCAAAACGGATAAAGGAAGGTTTTCAAAGAAAATGAGGACATCGGCTAATTCATCTACACCTGTTATATCCATCCTCCCATCATGGTTCCGATCATGGAAGATGGCGCAAGACCCCGCAATCTCCGAGTCAAGAGTTTGAAGATTCTCAAATGTCCCAGACCCTACATTCTCATACAAACTGAAGTTGCCTCCATTGTAATTGCTTGAGATGACGTCCAAGTCCCCATCTCCATCCAGATCACCCAAGTCTATGGCCAATGGGAAATTACCCGATGGCAAGAAATCGGCTGATGAAAGCTGTCCTGTACCGTCTCCTAAGTGAATGGTAATGGCGTTTGCACTTGAGCAAGCTGCCGCAATGTCTACATGACCATCTCCATTCACATCGCCCATGGTGATCATCCATGGCCCATCGCCAGTGCTGACTTGACTGACCAAGCTGAAATTACCTGAACCGTCATTCTGCAGAACGACCAATTCATCGCTCAGGTAGCCTCCAATCACGAGATCCATCCAGCCATCTTCATTCATATCTGCACTAATGATGGCTGTTTCTCCGCTCAAAGGAGTTGAAAGGTTCACTCCTTCACTGAAATTAGCTGTTCCATCATTGAAGAACACCGTGATATTGCCTGCTTGTCTGTTGGCTGTCGCTACATCCATATCTCCATCTCCTTCCAAGTCTAGAACTGTCACACCACGCACCCCCTGGCCAGCTTGATAGGTGACTTCCGGAGAGAACTGCCCCGTACCATCCCCTAGAATGATACTCATCATGTTGCCCTGGGTATTCCCAATGACCAGGTCAATGTGTCCATCCCCATTGAAGTCGGTTCCTTCATTCGCGCTAGGCTTATTTCCCATTGGCAAGGAATGTAAGCTGAACTCTGAATACAGCCCCTCATCACTGAGAAAGACCCTCATATCCCCTGAGGTCTCATTGACCACAGAGAGGTCTGACCATCCATCTTCATTCACATCTCCAGCATAAGCTCCATAGCATTGAATGAGGCCTTCGCCAGGCTCTCTGACTTCCAAGTGGCCCATATCAGAGAGTTCCATGGAACCAGTAAGCACAGCGGTCCAAAATCCGAATCCATATCCATGAGAGAGTTCATCACCTGTTTCGGAACTGACCCCATCAGATATGCCGATCATGACATACTCCCCATAAAAGAAATCATCCTGAGGAACGATGGTCATCAATGTGTTATTCTCAGCCAAGGAAAAGGATAAGTCGGCCACACCACTCCAGCGTCCAAAAGCGTGGATCGAGCTCGAATGGACCGATTCAGGATCTACAGGTTGATCGAAGGTCACACTGATTGAGGCATCTATGGCCACACCCATGCTATTCTGAGAAGGAAGGACGGAGACCACCGAGAAAGCGAGAAGAAGGCTGCTCATCATGGAGAGAACTAAAGTCAGGATGAAGGTGCGCATGACGTAAAGTACGTGATTCAGAATGTATATCCCAAGGTATCCCTGAGAACTTGCAAAGCTTTACTCATGCGCTTCTCCACTGCCTTAACACTGATTCCCAGCACGTCTGCAATCTCGTGATATTTCATGTCTTCCAAGCGGTTCATCAGAAAGACCTCCCTACTCCCTTCGGACATGGATGCGATCACTCCTTCCAACTTTTTCTTGAACTCCTCCTCTTCCATCAAGTACTGTGGAGTCTGGTCGGAGTGCATTTTCACTCTGGAGTTGATGAAACTATAGTGCACCTGCATGTGCTTCAGGTGGTTGATGGCCAAATTGCCACCTATCGTGAACAAATAAGTCTTCACAGTAGCCATACGCACATTGCCGCGTTTCTCCCAAAGCTTGATGAAGGTCTCCTGAGCGATATCCTCTGCCACATCCCTATCACCCAGTTTGTAGTAAAGGAAATTCCTCAAGGCATCAAAGTGCTCATCAAAGACTGCCCTGTATTGGGCCTTGTCCATGCCTTCACTTCTATCCCCTATAAAACTTGCCCAAAACATCTTTCCAAAAACAACCTATGTGCACACAAAACTAAAACAAGCTGGGTATGCTTCACATTGGCACAAATAAGGCCTATCTTCGGGCTCCTTTTTAAAAACGTGAAGCACGGTATGTCAGGCAGATACAGGGAATATGACAAGTTGGATCTTCCTAAGGTTGCTCAAGAGATCAGCGCATCTTGGAAAGAAGAGAAGGCCTTCGAAGAGAGCGTGGACTCCCGAGAGGGGCACCCGTCCTTTGTCTTCTATGAAGGCCCACCATCGGCCAATGGCATGCCTGGAATC
>JAQCAN010000146.1 GCA_027621335.1 Bacteroidota bacterium | reverse complement strand
CTGGGGGCGCATCACCGAGGAGAAGAAGGATGAGATCAGCCTGGGAGTGCTCGATATATTTGATCAGATGGGCTTCAAAGCTCTAGCCAATGGCCACGACATCTTGGAACATGAAGGGCAGAAGATCGGATTGGTGGGGGTGGAGAATTGGGGATATTCGGATGAGAATTGGTTCCCAACCCGCGGGGACTACCGCAAGTCCGTTCAAGGGATGGAGGAGGTTCCCTTCAAGATTCTGCTGAGCCACGATCCCACCCACTGGGACTATCACATTTTGGGTAAGGAGGATGTAGACCTCACCTTGGCAGGACATACTCATGGCGGCCAGATGGGTATCCGCATACCCGGCCTCATGGAACTGAGTGCAGGACAATTGTTCTACAAGCGCTATGCTGGGCTCTATTCTCAAGGGAAGCAACATCTCTATGTGAACCGTGGGATGGGCTTCCTCATCTTCCCAGGACGGGTGGGTATGCCACCTGAGATCACCCTGCACGTCTTGAAGGCTGGCGACTCAAAAGCCTGATGCCGTAGACAAATATAAAAGGGATGGCCCTTTTTTATTTTAGGCCATCCCCTTTACTAGGTCTTACTAACTGGCACTTACTGCACCTCCACTTCGAAGCTCACCTCTATATCCGTCTCACCACCGGCATTGGTGATGAGTCCATCAGATACACCAGCAGCATCCTTATCTGGTTCATGTCTTAGGGTGATCTGAAGTGTGCCGGTTGATGCCGCGCCAGCCACCAATTGGCTGCTAAGCCCTACCGGATTGCCATCATTATCGCTGTCTGAATAGCTCACCGTGACATCTACTGCGTCAACCACGAAGAAGAATTGATGCTCTTCTGCTTCTTCTTCTACTTCCTCGCTGATATCCCCCACAGGTGTGCTTGTCTCATCAAGTAAAGTGAGCTGGCCTATATAAGTCTCACCGCTCGTTAAGGGACCGCTGACAGAGATGAGCGGAGCGTCTCCTCCATCACCATCCAAGTCCTGGAAATTGAGAACAATGTTCGTTCCTCCATTTGACGGTTCCAAAGTATAGGTCAATGTGGTGATGAGTTCCTCCTCATTGGGTATGATCGGGTCTTCCGGTTCATCTTTCTTGCATGAGGCCATAGCTAGGCACACCGCGATGCCTAGACCTAAAAAAAGTCTTGTATTCATAATATGATTATTGAAATATTGTTAATCGCCTAGAGGTCCTTCAAAGGCCTCATAGCAGTTCAGATAATTGCTTTCAAAGTTCCCGCTGAAGCCGGAGGGCCACGGGTACATTTGGAATAACTGAATTCAGACTGGAGTTCAGCATTGGCGATTAAAGCGATTCTTCGCTCTTCCTTGAGGATAACACCTGTATGACTAGGTGTATGGACAAAGGCGATGGCCAAGGAGGGCACAACAGCACACAGGCTGCAGTGCTGTATGGACTCCTCTATGTGTTGTTCATGTTCACAGCCACTAACATGGTCATGATGGAACATAAGACGGTGGCAAGCATCCAACTCAGCTTCAGGGCTGCAGTGTGACATAGAATGCTCGTGCTCATGCTCAGCCAATAGATCGGCCCATCCATGGATGAAAGGTGCAAGGGCAAAGAGCGCGATGATCAATAGGCCAGAAGTCGCTCGCCAAATGCTATGTAATCCTCTTATCCCCATGAGTCAGGGGTAAAGATATAACAAGGTCGGAATCGTTTGAAAGGATTCCGACCAAGGCGGTGACATTCCGCTATTGGTCTAGCTGGAGAATGGAGCGGGGACTTCAGTCGGTCGTTCTCAAGGGGTATACGTCATCTCATGGACCACATTGCCATTGCGGTCGTAGTAAGTCCAATTGCCTATGGGTTGCTTCCAATGGCGATACTGTCCGCGTGCCTTCACGCTACCGTCCTCATAGAACAAGGTGACTGGGCCTTCCACTCGGTTGTTAACATAAGTGCCCTCTTCATTTTTATGGCCATCAGGATCTTAGGAGGTCCACTTCCCGTTTCCAATACCATCTACATAGTCTTGGGTGGTCATCAATTCGCCATTGTCATATCGACCATATAGCACTCCGGTGAAGGGTGTAGAGCTGCCATCTTGATAGTATCGACTCCCTATACCATCAGAAGCCCTTTGATAGGTCTCTGACATGGGAATCATAGCCTTTTCGTTCGAGTCAGACTTCTTGACCGACTGAGTGCAAGCATTCAGTGAAAAAAGTAGAATGAGCATGAGAACTAAGATAGTCTTGTTGTATGTCATAGCGATGTTGAGATTTGAATTTTAAGACATACGCTACGAAGGACACTTCAGATCTCATGGCAAGAAAAAAAGCGACTCCATGCTGAAGTCGCTCTCTTGGTTCGTTGAGCTTATAAACTCCAATATTGTAGGTCCTTTATCTTGCCTTTGTAGATGCCCTTGAGATCCACGAAGATGCCTTTGGGGTTCATCAAATTCTTGAAGTGGGATTCAGGAAGGCCGATGAAATCATCATGGTTCACTGCCACGATGACGGCAGCATAGTCACGACCAGGTTCAGCAACAAGCCCGAAGCCGTATTCGAGTCTCAGTTCTTCACTGTCAGCATGTGGGTCGATGACATCCACCTGCACTCCGAAGGATTCGAATTCCTTCACCACATCCACGATCTTACTATTGCGGATATCCGACACATTCTCCTTGAAGGTCGCACCCATGATGAGCACCTTGGCATGCATGACATCTATGCCGTTCTTGATGATCTTCTTGACGGTCTGTTTACCAACATAGAATCCCATCGAGTCATTTACGTAACGGCCTGAGTTGATGATCTTCGCATGGTAGCCGAGCTGTTTGGCCTTGTGGGTAAGATAATAGGGATCCACTCCGATACAGTGTCCACCGACCAATCCTGGTCTGAAATTCAAGAAGTTCCATTTTGTTCCTGCGGCCTCGAGCACGTCATAGGTGTTTATTCCCATTCGTCCGAATATGATTGATAGCTCATTGATAAGGGCGATGTTCACATCACGCTGCGTGTTCTCGATGATCTTAGCTGCTTCAGCCACCCTGATGGATGCCGCTTTGTGCACCCCAGCATCTACAACCACTTCATAGACTTTTGCAATCTGATCCAAAGCCTCCTCATCCGAGCCTGATACGATCTTCAAGATGGTACGGATGGTATGCTCTTTATCTCCTGGGTTGATGCGCTCAGGTGAGTAACCCACCTTAAAGTCTTTTCCGAAGGTCAGTCCTGACTCGGCTTCGAGTACAGGAATACAATCCTCTTCAGTGCAACCAGGATACACCGTGGATTCATAGACCACATAATCTCCTTTCTTCAATGCCTTTCCTACGGCCCGTGAAGCTGAGAGGACTGGTCTCAGATCGGGCAGATTGCTCTCATCGATGGGGGTTGGCACGGCCACGATAAAGAACTGTGCATCCTTCAGATCGTCTGGATTTGCGGTGAAGTAGATATCCGTTCCTTCAAAGGCACTGCTGTCCAGTTCGTGGCTGGGGTCAAGGTTGTTGCGCATCATATCGACACGCTTCTGATTGATATCGAAACCTATGACCGAGCAGTCACGTGCGAATTCCAATGCAATGGGCAGGCCCACATAACCCAATCCGATGATGGATAATTTGGCTTTTTTATTCTTCAGATCGTCATAGATCATGATTCTTTCTGCTTTTCTTGTTCGTCCCTTACCTTATAGATCCTCTCTATGATTTCCACCACTTTCAACCCTTCCAAGGCGTTGGTAGTCGCGGTACTGCGGTCTTTCAAAGTCTCCACCACGTTCTCAATCACGTAGTGATGGTTGGCTGCCGATCCCTTATATGATCCGTAGTCATTGGGTGGTGCACCCTCAGGAAGGATAGGCATCGTGTAGTCCTTGATATGACAATACAACACTTCATTCATGTATTGTCCACCTACCTTGATCGTTCCTTTTTCTCCAATGACCGTCATGCTGCTCTCGAAGTTGGTATCAAAGAGGCAGGTGCTGTAATTGATGCTCCCCATTCCACCATTCAGGAAATCGAAATTCACGAATCCAGAGTCCTCAAAGGCCGTTAGGTCCTTGTGGTTGAAATCCCTGAATTTGCCTTGGATATTGTTTATATCCCCAAAGACCCAGTACATAAGATCGATGAAGTGGGAGAATTGAGTGTATAACGTCCCTCCATCTAGATCAGGAGTGCCTTTCCAACTGCCCTTTTTATAATAGCGTTCATCACGATTCCAATAGCAATCGACCTGAACCATATAGATATTCCCTAAGGTCTTGGAATCTATGATTTCCTTCAACCACACTGAAGGTGGACTGTACCGATTCTGCATGACACAGAAAACCCTTCGGTTCATCTGGAGCGATTTGAAGATGCCCTCCTCGCAACGCCTCTTACTCAGTCCCATGGGCTTCTCACAGACCACGTTCATTCCCGCTTCCAAGGCTTTGATGGCCTGATCGGAGTGGAGTCCATTCGGGGTGGCTATAGTTATGACGTCAATGTCCTTTTCCTTCTTCAGCAATTCATCCAGACTGGAATAGAAAGGGACATCGAATGCTTGAAGACCGAGTTCTTCCTTGGGCTTGATGTCACATAGAGCGACCAAGTCCGCATCTGGATTGTCCAAGATCATCTGCGCATGGCGCTTGCCGATATGGCCGTTGCCCACAACTGCGAATCTTATCCGTTTTTCACTCATCTTAATTTTCTTACGTGTTCATCCTCAAGGATATAGCGCTCTCCGCTTTCTGCGCAGACGGCTTCAGAATTCACATCGAACTCCAAACGATGGCCGTACTCGCTCATCCATCCGATCTGACGGGCGGGATTGCCTACCACAAGGGCATAATCAGGTACATGCTTGGTTACCACCGCTCCAGCTCCTATGAAGGCATATCGGCCGATGTCATGGCCGCATACGATGGTGGCGTTTGCTCCGATGGAGGCACCTTGTTTGACCACTGTCTTGGAATATTGTCCACGTCTAACTACAGCACTTCGTGGGTTGATGACATTGGTGAAGACCATGGAAGGGCCCAAGAAGACATCGTCTTCACAGATGACCCCCGTATAGATGGAGACATTGTTCTGGACTTTCACATTATTCCCGAGGACCACTTCGGGTGAGATGACCACATTCTGACCAAGGTTGCAATTCTCGCCTATGGTACATCCCATCATGATGTGGCTGAAGTGCCAGATCTTTGTCCCATCCCCTATCGAGCAGCCCTTGTCTATGACCGCGGTCTCATGCGCACTGTAATTCCTGCTCATCGGATGATGTATTTCTCAAAGGTCTGATGGTCCTTGCGGTAAAGTTCTTCATCACTCAAGGACTTGAAGTAGTCATAGGTGATACGGAGACCTTCCGAACGGTCGACAATAGGCTCCCAATTCAATAGGTCTTTCGCTTTGGTGATATCGGGTTGGCGTTGTTTGGGATCATCTACTGGAAGGTCCTCGTAGATGACCTTTTGGTCGGTACCCGTGAGCTTGATGATCTCTTCTGCAAACTCGGAAATGCTGATCTCATCGGGATTTCCAATGTTCACAGGATAGACACAATCACTGTTCAACAAACGTACTATGCCTTCTACCAAGTCATCCACATAGCAGAAGGAGCGGGTCTGAGTGCCATCCCCGAATACGGTCAGGTCTTCTCCACGGAGCGCTTGTCCAATAAAAGCAGGTAACACACGTCCATCATTCAAACGCATACGAGGCCCATAGGTATTGAAGATGCGAACAATACGGGTCTCTAGTCCATGGAAGCGGTGGTAGGCCATGGTGATGGCTTCTTGAAAACGTTTGGCCTCGTCATAGACACCTCGCGGCCCTACAGGATTGACATTGCCCCAGTAATCCTCACTTTGTGGATGGACATGTGGGTCGCCATATACCTCTGAGGTTGACGCGATGAGCATTCGGGCGTTCTTGACCTTGGCCAATCCGAGGAGATTGTGTGTGCCAAGTGAACCGACCTTCAACGTCTGAATAGGAATCTTCAAGTAGTCGATTGGACTCGCTGGAGAGGCAAAGTGAAGGATAGAATCCAATTCTCCTGGTACATGGACGAATTTGGAGACATCATGGTGATAGAACTCGAATCGGTCTTCACTGAAAAGATGATCGATGTTCTTCAGGTTTCCAGTGATGAGGTTATCCATGCCTATGACATGATAGCCATCCTTCAGGAATCTATCACAGAGGTGAGAGCCGAGGAAGCCTGCCGCTCCGGTGATGAGTACGCGTTTCATTTGATAAGTTTTCTACCTATGCTGTAATAGGTGAATCCATGATCTCGCATGGTGTCCAGATCGTACAGGTTTCGGCCGTCAAAGATAGTATGGCTAGGCATGAGTGTTTTGACCTTGTTGAAATCAGGATTCCGGAACACGGACCACTCAGTAGCTATGATCAGAGCATCTGTTCCTTCTAAGGCCTCATATTCGTTGCTGGCCAATTGAATCTTATCGCCATGGCTCTTCTTGACATTCTCCATTGCCTCAGGGTCGAAGGCGGTCACCTTGGCACCTTTGGACAAGAGGGCATCGACCATGTACAAGGCTGGAGCTTCGCGAATGTCATCTGTGTCAGGTTTGAAAGCGAGACCCCATAGGGCAAAGTGCTTTCCTTTG
>JAQCAN010000145.1 GCA_027621335.1 Bacteroidota bacterium | reverse complement strand
CCTATTGCCCTTCTTATTCTTCTTAGGCTGGATGATATCGAATTCCTTTTCCCAGAAACGGATGAGTGAATTCCTGACACTGAACATCTCAGCCACCTCTGAGATGGAATAATATAGTTTCTCTACTTGTTTTTCCTTATACGGCACTCACAAATATAAATAACGCATCCTGAGTGCATTACCTCAGTAATACTCCATATTCACTTTTTCCTCCCGACCGAGGATATCGATTTTCTCGGCTATAGCGTTAATATTGAGCTATAATTCAACCCAGATGAAGAACATCATCCTAATTCTCCCTTTCTTTTGTCTTTCCTCGATTCTTATGGGTCAAAGGAATACAGAGTCTTATTTCAATGCCGGCATAGGCATTTCAAATTGGGGAATTCCTCTATACGCAAGCTTTGAGAAGCCGGTAGCCTCTGATATCAATCTTGGTGGGGGAGTGTGCTTCCAGACGGTGAACAGGAACAGATGGCGACATACCGCCTTTGGACTAGAGGCCATTGGTCTATATTACGCTGACCGTGTCCTTGCTTTGCCCTCCGACTTCGATGTCTACGGAGGGCTCGGTCTTGGGTTCTATTTCTGGGACCACGATTGGAGAGATAATCGGCCTTTCTATGAAGATTACGATGGTCCCGCCAGTAGTGGGTTGAATCTCCGTGGCTTTGTTGGAGCGAGATACCACATGAATTCAAAACTCGCACTGAACTTGGAGCTGGGAGGAGGAAGTGTCATCTCGGGTGGCCGCTTCGGCCTGAGTTGGAGGCTTTGAGAGTGATCAGTCGAAAGACTGGTTTGCATTCCTGGCCATCTCGATCATACGATCGAACTCGTCCTCTGAGATATCATTGAAATAAAAGTTCACCGGATCGATCGGGTCTCCGTTATACCTCACTTCATAATGGAGGTGAGGAGCAGTAGACTTACCTGTGCTACCTACCAATCCAATCGTCTCCCCCCGCTTTACTTTTTGACCCGGACGGACATTCAATCGGCTCATATGACCATAGAGCGTCACATAGCCATACCCATGGTCTATGCGAATGTGCTTTCCATAACCGCTGGCTTTGGAATCGGCTCTGAGTACCACACCATCACCGGTAGCGTAAATAGGAGTGCCAGTGGGGGCAGTGAAATCCATCCCTTGGTGCATCTTAGGCACCTTATAGTGGGGGTCTATCCTCATGCCGTAACCTGATGCCATACGGGTCAGGTCAGCATTGGACACTGGCTGTATGGCAGGGATTCGGCTTAACATGGCCTCTTTATTCTTGGCCAATTCCACAATTTCATCCAAGGACTCTGACTGCACTACGATGCGTTTGGCAATGTCATCCAAACGCTTGTTTGTAGCAATGGTGAGGTCAGAGAAGTCATATCCTTCGAGATGCCTATAGCGGTTCACGCCACCGATACCTGCCATGCGCTGATTCGCATCGATAGGTTCTGCTTCGAAGATGACTCTGTAGATGTTATCGTCCCTGTGCTCTAGGTCTAAAAGCACATCTGCAAGTTCATCCAAGCGGGTGTTGAGTTCACGGTATTGCTCGTTCAGTTGCTCATTCTCACGTTCCAAGATGCGCTCCTTGGGAGAGTCGAGATAGGTATAGGCAAGAAAGAGGACAATTGAGGCGAAGAACACCCCTGTGATCAAGAAGGCGGCCACCGTTCTAAGTCGATCTTTCCACGTGATCCTGACTTTTTCATAGTTCAGGGTCTGTGGATTGTATCTATAACGGATCTTTGTCATTCAGCTTGTCTGCCACTAAGGCTCACAATGATAGGGATAATAATCTATTTTTGCAATCACTAGAATGCACTGAAAGCATTGATATTCAGGCGGTTAACAGATTTTAATCAATTTACTCAGCTACTTAATGACCAGTTCGGAGATACGTCAAGCCTACTTGGATTTCATGAAGACCAAAGGCCACCACATCGTGGACTCAGCCCCAATGGTGGTCAAGAACGACCCTACCCTCATGTTCACCAACGCTGGCATGAACCAGTTCAAGGATTTATTCTTAGGTAACGCAGCGATCAGGTATTCTCGTATAGCCAACTCCCAGAAATGTCTGCGGGTCTCCGGCAAGCATAATGACTTGGAAGAGGTGGGTGTGGATACCTATCACCATACCATGTTCGAGATGCTGGGGAATTGGTCCTTCGGAGATTATTTCAAGAAGGAAGCCATAGAATGGGCTTGGGAATTGCTTACGAAGGTCTATGGTCTGAAGCCTGAACAACTCTATGTGACCATTTTCGGTGGAGATGCAGAGGATTGTCTTGCAGAGGATACCGAGGCTAAGGATATCTGGTCCAAGATTGTTCCAATGGAACGCATCATCGCCTGTGACAAGAAGGATAATTTCTGGGAAATGGGGGATACCGGTCCATGCGGACCTTGCTCTGAGATCCATATCGACCTCCGATCCAATGAGGAACGAAAGAAATTGGATGGCGCGACACTGGTCAATAAAGATGATCCACGGGTCATGGAGATCTGGAATCTGGTTTTCATGGAATTCAACCGGAAGGCGGATGGAAGTCTGAATTCCTTGCCTGCCAAGCACATCGATACAGGTATGGGCTTCGAGCGGATAACCGCTGCGCTGCAAGGTAAGACCTCCAACTACGACACCGACATCTTCCAGCCCTCGATCCAAGCCCTAGAAAAGCGCACTGGAAGGGCCTACAGCGGTTCAGATGAGAAGAGCGATGTGGCCATGAGAGTCATCGCGGATCACCTCAGGGCCGTGAGCTTTTCCATTGCGGATGGCCAGCTTCCTTCCAATACAGGAGCGGGATATGTCATTCGTAGGATACTCCGTAGGGCCATCCGATATGCCTATAGCTTCTTAGATCAAAGGGAACCTTTCATCTATGAATTAGTCGGTGTGCTAGTGGCTGAAATGGGTGGGCATTTCAAGGAATTGGCAGCCCAAGAAGATTTGATTACCAGGGTGGTCAAAGAGGAAGAGGGCTCGTTCTTAAGAACCTTGAGCAAAGGAATAGACCGCTTGGAGACCATCACCTCCGATTCCGAGGGAATGGTCCAAGGTGATAAGATCTTTGAACTGTATGACACCTTCGGTTTTCCAGTGGATCTGACAGCACTTATTCTCAGAGAGAAAGGCTTGGACATGGACGAGGAAGGATTCAAGGCTCATCTAGAGCAGCAGAAGGCACGATCCAGAGAAGACGCGGCCTCGGCTACAGGAGATTGGGAGGTCCTTATGGAAGATGAGGTTGAGGAATTCGTAGGGTATGATCGCTTGGAATCCGAGGTGAACGTCACACGTTGCCGCAAAGTCGAACAGAAAGGGAAGGAGATCTACCAATTGGTATTGGACCACACCCCCTTCTATCCTGAAGGTGGGGGACAGGTGGGGGACAGTGGCTCTCTTATCTTCGATGGAGGAGAAGAGGTACGCATCTTCGACACCAAAAAGGAGAACAACCTCATCCTTCATTTCACCAAGAACCTGCCTAAGAACATAAGAACTGCGGCAGTGGCCAAAGTGGATATACCCAAGCGGAGGGCGACTGAACGCAACCACTCCGTCACTCACCTCCTACATAAAGCATTGAGAGAGATACTAGGGAGCCATGTGCAACAGAAAGGCTCCTTGGTCCATCCTGACTACCTGAGATTTGATTTTGCGCATTTCAGCAAGGTGGAATCTGAACAATTGAGGGAGGTAGAGGTCCGGGTCAATGAACTCATCCGCCAAGACGATGCCTTAGACGAGAATCGCAATGCCCCCATCAAGGAAGCGATGGAACAGGGCGCCATGGCCTTGTTCGGTGAGAAGTATGGGGATGTGGTGAGGACCATCCGTTTTGGAGAGAGCGTTGAACTGTGTGGGGGCACCCATGTCAGCAGTACTGGAAAGATCGGTTGGTTCAAGATCACGTCAGAGGCTGCCGTAGCTTCCGGAATACGGAGAATAGAGGCAAGAACTGCCAGTAAGGCCATGGAAGCCATTTATTCCGACTTGGATATCCTCTCGGAGCTTAGAGGTTCATTGAACAATAGCAGTGACCCTTTAAAGGCCATAAATGACCTCTTGGAAGAACGTCAGGCTATGGGCAAGCAGCTTGAGAGTATGGAAGCGGAGAAGCTGAAATCCCTGTTTACCGATCTGCTTAAGGAGGTGGAAGAGCTGGACGGGATCAAGACCTTGATCAAGGAAGTGGATGTGGATGGCAAAGGCTTGAAGGACCTTATCTTCCGTTTGAAGGATTCCGACCCGAAGTTGATTTGTGTACTCGCCTCTTCACAAGGAGAGAAGGTGAATTTGGCCATCGGAATCGGGGCCGAACTATTGAAGGCCAAGAAATGGAATGCAGGGGCTTTGATCAGCGATTGGGCCAAAGAGATTGATGGAGGAGGTGGAGGTCAAGCCTTCTATGCCTCAGCAGGAGGAAAAAAGGCGGCCGGCATACCGACCGCCCTTTCCAAAGCGAGAGAATTCATTAAGTCTTCCTGAATCAGGAGGCAAAAGCTCCTGTTGCATCTAGCTTGGCGGTGCCATAAGCAGGACCTTCGTAGTTGATCTCATAGCTCAAACTGAGGTTGAGAACATAGAGGACATTCAAAAGGACGACCAATACATAGTCGAACACTGTGCGTCTCCCGAAAGAGTTACAAAGGTCGATGTGCGCCCATATCATGAATACGGTGAAAACGATTGCACTGAGCGAAAAGATGGGCAGAGAGATAGCAACTGCACTGAAAGCCAAAGTTCCCTGTGAATAGGCAATCAGGTTCTGATAATCCACCATAAGGCAGATCAACATAGCAGTGGTAGGTAAGATTATGTACGCTGCATGCCAAGCTGGTCTTCCAATCACTTTCATGAAAGTCACGACATTCCATATAGGTACGATGGCAGAGACGGCAGACTGCTCAGCTTTGGCATAAAGCCTCATCTGGGCAACGATTCCTATGAAGGCAAAGAAAGGAACGATGACCCAAAGGCCCTCTCCGAACGTAGATTGTAGGTATCCGAGTGTTGCGTAAATAAAATCCATAGCGATAAAATTTTGAGTTAAAAAGCGCTTAGTTCAGTTGCTTTTCAAAAGTTAGACGCTACGTATTGATAATGGTTGCTTCAGGTTAAAGTCAAAATGACACCTATTACTTTCGATAAATCCATAAAAATGTACGATGAATAGACTTTTCTGCTCTTCGAATTAAAAGCATCGAGAGCCAGAATTTAATTGTCTATGGACCTACTTCCGCTTGATACTGCACCCCATGGCCGGGGTTTCCTTGATGGTAATGGCTTCATTAAGCCCTATTGAGCCCAGTGCATCCATCAAATAGGTTGCCTGAACTTCGGAAGCCCGATTCACATTGTCATCTATCGCACCGTGGTAGACCAATTGTGAATTCCCATCGAAAAGATAGACATGAGGTGTGCGCATCGCCCCGAAGGCATCTGCTAGAACATGGTTCTCATCAATGACATAGTGTGATTCGTAGTTCTGTTTCTTGGCATGAGCCACCATGTCCTTGAAGCTATCGCCTTGGTCCCTCTTGGCCTCGTTCGGATTCACCAGGACCATCCCAATCTGATTCTCCTCTGCTAAAGTGAAGAGGTCATTGTAGCGTCCTTCCCAGCCTTCAGACTTCGTTCCATTGCCTATGACGAATGGGCAGGTGTTACAAGAGAATATGACCAGCAGGCCATTTTCATCGGTAAGGTCTGTCAGTGAATATGCTTCACCACTGACATCTTTCATCTTAATATCCGCCTTGGGAGCTTTGTCTCCAAGGGCCAGGCTTTTCATGTCTTGGCTGAAAGCAGAGGAGGATAAGAGGACAAGGGAAAGGCATAGTAGGATAGTTCTCATGTGAATGTGGAATTAAGGTTGGATAATAACTGGATTTTCAGTGCAAAAAAAAGGCCAGGAATCCGCCTGGCCTTTCTAAGATTCATTTCAGTAGCTCATCGCTTCACCCAGCGTGCTGTGAGTTGAACACCTTCCCCTGTTGCGCGAATCATATAGAGTCCAGATTCCAGAGAGGCCACGTTCAGATCAAGGCGGCCAGCTTTGAGGTCGTTCATCATTGAACCCATCACTTGACGTCCTCTCATATCTAGGACTTCGATGATAACATTCTCAGAGCCCACCCCTGTCAACATGATGCTGAGCACCCCATCAGCTGGATTGGGGAAGAGGCTGAGTGCTCCTGCTTCCGTTTCCAAGTTCTTATCAGAACCAGCTAATTCAGTTCCCGGAGTGACAGATGGCACCACAAAGGTGGCCTGTGGAGTGATGTTCGCCCATGCTGAATAGCCTGAACCATCTGCACAAGCGCACCTCACATCGAAGCCATAGCGTTGTCCTATGGAGAAGGGGATATTTGGATTATTATACAAAGCGATATTGAAATTGACCGTGGATCCACTGGTCTGGGTGATGACTTGGGTATTTGCCAGGTTGATGAATTCTGGCTCCCCGGCATTATATGAAGTGGCACTGATTCGTCCACCACGCACCTCACAATCTGTGGTACCTTCTGGATTGATCCAAGTGGCATTCACCCTCGGGTTCGAACCTCCGAATCCAATCTCAACTGTAGCCAAATCAATTGGTGACGCGCATAGACCGCCAG
>JAQCAN010000144.1 GCA_027621335.1 Bacteroidota bacterium | reverse complement strand
AGACCATGGCATGGGACCTTATGAACCGAAGGACACGTTGCGGGTGATCTCCTGTTCGACCATCTCAGAATTGAAGAGAGTCCATCTCATTCCAGAGCTGCTGAAGTCACTTGGCCGTCCTGTCCATTGGACGCATATTGGTGATGGTCCGATGATCTCGATAGTGAGGCAAATAATGGAACAAGAAAACAATCAAGTGCGCGCAACGCTTCTAGGATTCATTACACCTGATCAAGTTGCCGAGGTCTACAAGGAGATAGCTTTCGATATCTTCTTGCATCTGAGCAGTTCAGAAGGGATTCCAGTAAGCATGATGGAGGCCATCAGCTTTGGTATCCCTATCGTAGCAACTGAAGTCGGTGCTGTGCCTGAAATTGTCAATAACAGCACAGGAAATCTATTGGCTGAGGAATTGGACATGGAATCTTGGACCACATCCTTGCAAAAAGCCTTGGATTCTCTCCCGAACAGAGCGAGCGTAAGGATGTTCTGGGAGGAGAACTTCAAAGCTGAAACGAACTATCCTATCTTCGCTCAAAAGCTATATGAATCCTGATAGTTCAGCGTGAAGAAGGTCTTGTTCATAGCCCCTAATTTTCCCCCAACTGGAGGAATTGGTGTGCAACGGAGTATCGCCCTTGTAAAAGGACTCAGGGCTCGGGGCTATGATCCTATCGTACTCACGGTATCCTTGGAGGACATTATGAGGATAAAGGCCAAATGGGATGAAGAACCATTAAAAGAACTTGAAACTCTAAACATTCAGATCCATAGGGTCCACTCCGGACAACCCTATAGACTGATTGAGAGAATGATAAGTTGGCGTTTGTATAGAGTGCTATGGACATTGGCCTATCCTTGGTTCTGGGAGCGTTTTTCATTTTGGCCAAAGCATGCTCTATCCAAAGCCCTTGAGCTTATCAAGAAGGAAGGCATAGAACTCATCTATTCCTCCTCAGCTCCCTATACAGCCATGGAATTGGCTTCTCATGTCAAGAAGAAGACTGAGATCAAATGGGTGAATGATATAAGGGACCCGTGGACCGAGCACTTCGGATGGGTGTGGCCGAGCAAACTCCACTGGTTCTGGAGCCGTTGGAAGGAAAGGAAGATGATGGCAGATAGCGATGAGATCGTGGTGGTCAGTCCAGAAATGAAGCGCTATTATTTGGAACGTTCACTTTGCTCTAAAGAACACATTCATGTCATCACCAATGGATACTAGGACATTAGTTTTGGCCTTAGCAGGTACAGTGCCTTTTTATGATCCTCGAGAATATTTGTTTCCATCACGACATTTTGAAATAAAGAGACTTGTAATGGATTACAGGTCTACCTCGTATAATAATCCAATTGGAAAAGGTGCTCACTTCCTATTGCAAGGATTAAAAGCCTATTCTCTTATGGGTCAAGCCAAAGTTGTGCTCAAAATGTGGGGAAGTGTAGATCCTGCCTATAGTTCCCAGAGACTTGATTTGAATCTACAGGACATGGTGGAGATATCTGGATTCATTCCTAAGAAGGAGTCACTTCAGAAATTGGCGTCTTGTGACGTTCAAGTTCTGACTCTCTCTTTAGGAGTGGATGAATTCCCTCCTTTTCCTTTACCAGGTAAAATGTTTGACTATTTCCATGTTGGCAAGCCTATTTTAGCTTTGGTAGAAGAAAGTTATTGCGCTGAAGTGCTCCGGGAGTCAGGATTAGCATTAATCGTTGACCCTAAAAGCCCAGAGAAAGTGGCTAGCGCTATAAAATGGATGGCTGACCAAAAGGAGCAATTAGGCAATCATTTCCAATTGAAAAAAGGATTTCTAGAGCGATTCGGACGAGAGGCCATGGTGGATACCATGGCTCAACTTTTCGATGAGGTATTGAGCTGACAAGAGACCGTGCTTTCCCTATTTTAGACCTTTCAATTTTAGAGCTGATGCAAGACAAGAAGACCATACTAGTCCTAGCCCCACATCCAGACGATGGAGAATTTGGGGCTGGAGGTAGCTTGAGCCGATGGGCCTCTGAGGGCCGTAAGATTCACTATGTAGCTTTCTCACCATGTATTGCATCTCTTCCTGAAGGCTCAGCTCCTGACCTATTGCATACCGAGCTTATGAAGGCCACCTCCCGATTGGGAATCGAAGCCTCCAAGGTGCATCTGGCCGATTTTCCTGTGCGGATGTTCCCTGCAATGAGACAGGAGATTCTGGAGATGATGGTGAAAATGAACAAGGAGATGAAGCCGGATCTGGTGTTGGTCCCAAATTCACAGGACATCCATCAGGACCATCATACCATCTTTGAAGAGGGCTTGAGGGCCTTCAAACACTGTAGTATCATCGGATACGAACTCCCATGGAACAGTTTGGAATTCAAAAGCAATTTCCATGTACGCTTGACCAAAGAACAAGTCAAAAGGAAATATGAAGCCATTTCCGAGTATAAGTCGCAAGTCAAAAGGGCGCATCATGATGAGCCATTCCTTGAAGGATTGGCTAGACTTCGAGGGACCCAGATAGGAACTGAGTTCGCTGAGGCCTTCGAGTTGATCCGTTGGATCTCTTGATCAGATAAGGAGCTCCCATCTTTCCAGATCTTCAGCTTCACAAAGAATCAAATCCTGAATGGCGAGGTGGTCAGGGTATGGAATGAGGTCAATCAGTTCCTTTTCCGGATGGAAGATAATAAAGGATGTTCGGTTGGAGTCAATGGTCAAGATACTTCCATCTGAGAGCAACTTCGAATTCTGAAGCCATTCCTCACCTTCAAGGCCAGCAGGTTTTTCAGGTAAATTGGAGAATATATATCGGGTTTCTAACTCCTTTTCTTCGATCACCACTTCTCCACTTCTGGTGCTTGTGACCATGAATCCTTGGTCCGTATGCATGCCGCCATGAGGGTTCTTGAGGTCTGTGAGGATCTTCGAGGCCTTACCAGTCGCACGGTCTATCAGATACACTGCCCCCTCATGGAAGAAAGTCGCAATGAGATCATGACCACTGAACTTATCATACTCCACCGAGTTGATGAAAGCTGCTCTCATAGCGGTCGGAAGGACATCTTTGACAGGGTCCGAAATCACTTTGACCTGCTCCATGCCGGGTTTGGCTTTGCGGCTCAATGTCACCGCTTCTCCTGTCTTTGGGTCTTTCCCTTGGTCGAAACCATTCTCCCAGGCCCACCATTCATAGCTTCGTTCACTTTTTTCAATATCATATTCGAAGATGGCATCGAATCCGCTTGAGGAGACCAAGATCCGCATTCCATCCGCTGAGAAGTCTACCGTGTGGATATAGCTGAACCAAGGGTCGGTGAACGTCCTCTTCTCACCCTTCTGTATGAGGTGAACCACATTTTCAGAGGAATAAGCCAGTTTTCCCTGATGAGAGGCGATACCACGGGGTTCTTTCATCTCTGAAAGGACTTTGAAATCAAGGACCTGACCTCCTTTCAGACGGCAAGTCACCAAGCCTCCCAAGGCAGGAGGCCTGCGCTCAACACTGCCAGTGAGCGCACTCTTGTTCTTCTTGCTGTCCAAATAGCGTTTCCTTATGGCTTGCAGATTGAAATTCTTGACTGTGGCCAAAAGATGCAACTCACCATAAAAAGAATGGTCGTTGGTGAAGGAGTTGAGATCGATGGACCTTTTTTGCATGGCACAAATAAAGGTCAAACTCCTTTATACCGCATAGTTTTAAGAACTTTGCTGCATGTGGTTCAAGAAGGAAATAGAGATAGAACAAGTGAACAAGATGGCGACCGGAATGGTCAAGCATCTAGGAATCGAGTTCACCGAGATCGATGAAGAGGGGCTGACTGCAAGGATGCCTGTGGAGGAACGTACCCATCAACCTTTTGGACTGTTGCATGGGGGGGCCACCGCGGCTTTGGCGGAGACGGTAGGAAGCTTTGCATCCTATCTCACTGTGGACCATGAGAAGGAGTTCACAGTGGGCATTGAAATCACTGCTCAGCATTTGAAATCTGTACGTTCAGGCTATGTCTATGCCAAGGCCTATCCTGTGAGATTGGGTAAGATCCTCCATGTCTGGGACATTCGAGTACGAGATGAAGAGGGGCAGCTAATCGCATGGTGTAAGTTGTCCGTGATGGTGAGACCTTTGACCTGAAATGAACATCAAAGAGAAGCTAAGAAACCTTAGGCATTCCGGCCTTTCCTTTTGTGTGTTCCGCTATCCCGAAGAGCAGAATGTGCAATTGGTCGTTCAATCAGGATCCACATTGACACATGCCGAGAATGGAATCGTGCTTCATCCGTTCAGTACCGAAGAACGTCCCATACATTATCTTGGGAATGCCTTCATCGGCAATTTGGATGACTGGAATAGGGTCTCGGACCATCGAGTAAGCGAGAAAGAAAACCCTAGGCCATCAGACCGAAAGATATTCAGTCGTGATGAGTATACGGACCGATGTACTAAGGCCATCGATCGAATAAAGACCACGGCTTTGGATAAGGTGGTGCTTAATGTCATCAAGGAATTCAGAACGGACGAGGCTCCTGAGGAGCTATTCATCAGGGCTTTGAAAGCGTATCAGGATGCCTTTGTTCATTGGACCTTCATTCAAGGTGAGCTATCGTGGCTGGGCGCAAGTCCGGAGCTCCTCCTTAAGCGAGAATCGAATCGGTTTGAGACCATGTCATTGGCGGGTACAAGAGTGCAGGGATCTGATCCGATGACCTTCAAAGAGGAGGAAGAACAGGCTATCGTGACGTCCTTTATCACCAACACATTGGATGAACTCGGGGTCAAGGAGCAAGTCATTTCTAAGGTCAGAGAGAAGAGAACAGGTCACTTGGTCCATTTGTGCAATCACATCCATTTCGAGAGTCAACTGGAGACTGAACAGATTTTGACTGCCCTCCACCCAACACCGGCTGTGTGCGGGTTACCGAGGGATATCGCCTTTGATACGTTAAAGGATTTGGATATGATGGGGCGTGATTACTATTGCGGCTACATCGGCTTTCGAAAAGCTGATCATGCTGAATACTATGTGAATCTGAGGTGCATGGATCTCACAGATGGAAGGGCCTTTGTCTTTGTAGGAGGAGGCGTAACAGCCGATTCAATACATCAAGAAGAGTGGGAAGAAATGAATCAAAAGTCCCTGACCATGGGTCGAATATTAGAATGATATGTTAAAGGCGATGTTCCTTTTTGTTTTTGTTCTCATCCTGCTGGACATTTATGTGTTCAAAGGGATCTATCCCGTGATCGATGCAGGTAATAGGGCATTGAGGTCTGGATTTCTTTTCGGGTATTGGACGTTGAGCATCATCGTGCTGATCGCCTTGGTCGTCATGTTCATGTACTTCACTACCATCAGAGAGGAGCATCCGATCTTCTGGGTCATAGGGGCCTCTGCTTTCTTTGTCATATTCGTTCCTAAAATGATCTTTGCCTCGTTCCATCTCTTGGATGATGTCTTCAACCTCTTGAGTTGGGGCGTATCGAAAATCGGATCAGGCGAGACCGACTGGTCCAGGAGGGATTTTATCTCCAAGATGGGATTGGGGGTCAGTGGAGTGGTCATGTTAGGCTTTATCTATGGGGTCACCAAAGGCAAGTTCGCGTTCAGGGTGATAAGTCATAAAGTCCCATCAAGCCGGCTTCCAATGGCCTTCGATGGCTTCAGGATCGTCCAGATCTCTGATGCTCATCTTGGCTCTTTTATAAGAGACTATGAACCGATAAATCGGATGGTGGACATGGTCAATGACTTGGAGCCAGATCTGATTCTTTTCACAGGGGATATGGTCAATGAGCATGCTCAAGAAGCTGAGGGGTGGGAGCCGGTCTTCAGTCGGTTGAAAGCCAAACATGGAAAGTTCTCCATTTTTGGAAACCATGATTATGCCCATTATGGCCCATGGAATGAAGAAGAACAAGCAGATAGCATAACTCGGCTCAAGCAAGTTCATGCCCGCATGGGATTCAGGCTAATGGAGGATGAGGCAGAGCAGATCATCATAGATGGCGAATCCATCGATGTGCTAGGGGTCCATAACTGGGGTAAAGGATTTGGTGAGTACGGAGACTTGGACAAGGCGATGAATGGATTGTCAGAGGAACGATTCAAAGTCCTGCTTAGTCATGACCCCACACACTTTGAGTATAAAGTGTTGGGCAAGGCCCCTGTGGACCTCACCTTGTCAGGCCACACCCATGGCATGCAGATGGGGTTGGAGATCCCTGCCCTCGGTATCAAATGGAGCCCAGTGAGTTTCAAATACAAGCGTTGGGCCGGACTCTATCAAGAGGGTACTCAATTCCTTCATGTCAACAGAGGTATGGGCGTACTTGGATTCCCAGGTCGTGTAGGCATGGCCCCAGAGATCACCTTCTTGGAACTCAAGAAGGCTTGAGTTTAATTTAAGACCTTTGTCACTTGGAACAAGGTCTGCTTCATCGCTCAGATTGATTTCTGGGAGGAAAGTCCGGGCTGCACAGGGAGCCGTACTCTTTGAAAAAGGAGGCATGGGTTCCGCGAGGATCTCATGACAGATAGTGCTACAGAGATTTAGACCGCCTGAGCTCTTCGGAGTGACGGTAAGGGTGAAAAGGTGGAGTAAGAGCCCACCAGCAATGGAGTGATCCATTGGCTTAGGTAAACCTTGC
>JAQCAN010000143.1 GCA_027621335.1 Bacteroidota bacterium | reverse complement strand
CCAACACACCAGTGGAAGGTATCAGCCAAGTTATAAGGTCTATAACATCGAGCTCATCGGACTGCCATTCGTGCCGAGCAAGATTGTAGTGGATGACATCGAATCAGAGGTCAGTTTTCAAGTGGAAGACCGAGGGGTTTATTCGGTAAAAGTCCCAGCTGCCTTCGAGGAAATCAGATTCTTATCGTAGGCTTAGGCATAAAGAGCCCATCGGTTACACTTTGAGGTTCTGAATCTCATCCATGCCGTAACCGTATAGCTTCTTGGATTCTTCTTCTTTGTATTTCATCACAAGATTCAAAGCAGCTGGAACCACATCTGAACTAACTACGATCAGGGTGCCCTTTTTGGCATTATTGATGGCATGGATTATGGCGTCCTCCTCTTTTCTGATGACTTTTCTTGGTTTATCAGGATCCACACGTCTAATCCCTTCTTCAACCAGACCTATAAGTTCTTCTTCCGTTTTGCCACGGAGGTTACGGTCCTGACGGATGATGATTTCATCGAACATCTCTGCGGCTATTGAACCTATTTCCATGTTATCCTCGTCACGTCTATCTCCGATTCCAGCGATGATACCGACCTTGGGACTGCCGTCCATACGTTCTACCAGTTTGGCCAAGGCACGCAATCCTGCTGGGTTGTGAGCATAGTCCAGCATGATCTGGAAATCCTTGAACTCGAAGAGGTTCAATCTTCCAGGAGTCTGAGCAGGTGAAGGGATGAAGGACTCCAATGACACTTTGATGTCTTCAATGGAGAATCCCTTGATATATCCTGTCAATGCGGCTGGAAGCACATTCTGGATCATGAAGGTTGCTCGCCCACCCATAGTCAATGGCACGTTCAAAGCCTTCACCACTCTTATCTTCCAATCCCCTTTCATCAAGGTGATGAAGCCATTCTCATAAATGGCGGAGAGACCTCCTGCCTTGGCATGTTTCAGAATCCTTGGATTGTTCTCGTCCATCGAGAAAAGCGCCACATTGCTTTTGACACTGTTGCGCATGTCATAGACCAAATCATCGTCAGCATTCAGTATAGCATGTCCATTCGGAAGGACTACCTCGGGGATGACTCCTTTTACCTTGGCCAGTTGCTCGAGAGTGTGAATCCCCTTCAGACCTAGGTGGTCGGCAGCAACATTCGTGACAATACCAATATCACAGCGCTTGAAGCCCAGACCTGCTCTCAATAATCCTCCACGGGCACATTCGAGCACTGCAAAATCAACAGTGGGGTCTTTCAATACGAACTCAGCGCTGGCTGGACCAGTGCAGTCTCCTGTCATTAGAAGGCGGTTCTGGATATAGACCCCATCCGTTGTTGTGTATCCGACTTTGAATCCTTTCATCCGCGCCATATGTGCGATGAGTCGAGTGGTGGTGGTCTTTCCATTGGTCCCAGTCACGGATACGATAGGAATCCTGTACTCGGTTCCAGGAGGATATAGCATGTCGACTACATGAGCCGCTACATTGCGGCCCAATCCATCACTCGGGGCAAGGTGCATACGGAATCCTGGGGCAGCATTGACCTCAAGGATAGCCCCACCAGTCTCAGTGATAGGTGCCTCCAAGCCCTTGGACATGATGTCTATGCCGCAGATATCCAATCCAATGATACGGCTGATACGCTCGGCCATAAAGATATTGAAGGGGTGCACCGTCTCGGTCACATCCTCAGCGGTTCCTCCTGTGCTCAAGTTAGCTGTGTCCTTTAGCTTAAGGAATTCCCCCTTGGGGATCACGCTGTCCAGGGTCAGGCCTTTTTCCTCTAGAAGACCCATGGTCATATCGTTCACTGTGATCAGTGTCAGGACATTCTCATGGCCATATCCTCTGCGAGGATCTTTATTTGTCTTATCGATGAGTTCTTGAACGGTGCTTTTACCATCACCGATGACATGCGCTGGAGTGCGCCTGGCTGCAGCGACTAGTTTATGATCTATGACGAGTAAACGATAATCATCTCCTGTGATGAATTTCTCCACAATGACCGATCGGCTGATTTCCTTGGCGGCTACCAGAGCGATGCAGGCATCCTCCCAATTCTGTATGTCTGTGGTGATGCCCCTTCCATGGTTGCCATTGACAGGCTTGACGACCAAAGGATAACCGATGCGCTCAATGGCGTCTTTCAGTCCAGCTTCGCTTCTGACAATATCACCTTTGGGGACGGGAACTTCGGCTTGTTCCAAGAGGTGCTTCGTATCTTCTTTATCACAGGCGATCTCCACGCCTATGCTCGAGGTCTCGCTGGTGACTGTTGCTTGAATGCGTTTTTGATGGGAGCCATAGCCTAACTGGCATAGTGAGTATTTGTTCAATCTGATCCAGGGGATACCTCTGCTCTCTGCCTCTTCGATGATTGAACCCGTGCTCGGTCCCAGACGTTCACCCTCCCGGATCTCTCGCATCTCCTGTATGTCCTCTTCCAAGTTATAGTCTTCGCCAGCGACCAAGGCTTCTGCAATACGCACGGCCGACCTGGCCGCAAAACGTCCGACTTTCTCCTCCATGTAGCTGAAGACCACAAAGTAGACCCCCTCTTCACCATAGGTCCTGGTGCGCCCGAAGCCCGTATCCATGCCAGCCAGTGTCTGGATTTCCAGCGCGATATGCTCTATGACGTGCCCCATCCAGGTGCCTTCTTTGACACGTTCGAAGAATCCCCCTTCGGTGCCAACAGAACAGCGATGAGAATGCAACGTAGGAAGAAGGGACTCCAAACGATCCTTGAATCCATCGATTTTATTGGTAGGAAGACCTTCCAGTTCTTCCAAATCCAATACCATTACGATGAGTTTATCCCTGTTCACTGACCAATAATTAGGTCCTTTCATTGCATTGATTTCACGTATTCTCATGATGGGTTGTTGAAATTCTTTGGGGAAGAAACGAAAAAGAAGAATGGCACACTTGTTTTTTTGGTCAATTTTGACCGTACAAACAGAGCGTTGAGGCCATGGGAAGTGTAACAGGAAAGCAGGGGGTATTGATACCGATAGGGGGGGGAGAGGACAGAGGTGAGGAGTTAGAGCCTGTATTACCTTTTGAGACCAAGGGAGTACTGAAACACATTCTGACGGAAGCAAATGGAGTGGATTCTAAAGTCGTGTTGATCACCACGGCTTCCAAGATCCCGATGGAGGTTGCCCAGCAATACAGACATGGCTTCAACCGCCTGAAATGTCGCTCCTTCAAGCATTATCATTTCATAGATAAGACCACTTGTGATGAGCCGGAGGTCATGAAGGATTTTGAAGAAGCGGACGTTGTGATGTTCAGTGGAGGAAATCAGTCCCGACTTCCAAGGTTCCTAGGTAAGAGTGCTCTCATAGCCATGCTGGCTGAGCGCTATAAGAATGACTCTTTGGTCATTGCCGGAACCAGTGCCGGGGCTATGGCCATGAGCAAATATATGATTGCAGGAGGAAGTGCTTCTGAAGCCTTTTATAAGGGAGCGGTGAAGACGGGTCAGGGGTTTGGTTTGATTGCCAATCTCATCATTGACACCCACTTTGTGAGAAGAGGGCGATTCGGCCGATTGGCTGAGGCGGTTGCCAAATATCCACAGTGTGTCGGTATCGGGCTGGCAGAGGACACTGGTGTTGTTATCAAGGACGGTCAGGACATCAGGGTAATTGGCTCTGGAATGACCATCGTCATGGATCCAAGGACCGTGACCCACAACAACCATAAGATACTCAAGGAAGGCACCTTGCTCTCCATGACAGGACTCACCGTCCATCTCTTATCCAATGGTGACCGGTTCTCCTTGGCCGAACATGCCACCAAGGTTCTGCCCATGGGAGAATCGTACATCTAGGCCTTCGCTGATTCTTCCCCGTAAATGCCCAAGCTCATTTCTCCTGAGCTGTTGACCTGACCTCTGTACATGCCAGCCGTGTTGAAAATCAGGCAAAGATTTCCAGAACGATCCACTGCGATGAGACCACCATCTCCTCCGATCTGAATCAACCTGTCCTTGATCACCGTCTCACAGGCTTCTTTCAAGGAGAGCCCTTTGAATTCCATGAGAGCGCTCACTTCGTAGGCCACCACGCCTCTGATGAAGAACTCTCCGCTGCCCGTGCAAGAGACCGCACAGGTGGCGTTGTTCGCATAGGTGCCTGAACCTATGATGGGACTATCTCCAATTCTACCGAACTTCTTGTTGGTCATCCCACCCGTTGATGTGGCAGCGGCTAGATTTCCATTGATATCGATGGCAACGGCTCCCACAGTACCCAGTTTCTTCTCTGGATCGATATCATGATCCAAAGCGATTGTATCTGTTCCTCTGACACTCATCCACTGGGCGTGCCTCAGGGCGTCATGGAAATACTCAGGGGGCATGAAGTCCATCCCAATTCCGCGAGCGAACTCCTCAGCTCCTCGGCCGGCAAGCATGACATGCTCGGTTTCTTCCATCACCTTTCTAGCCAGGTGTATCGGATTCTTGACTCCGGTTATTCCGCAGACTGCTCCAGCGGAACGTCCTTTACCATTCATGATCGAAGCATCCATCTCATGAGTGCCATCCGCGGTGAATACCGAGCCCTTTCCTGCATTGAATAGAGGGCTGTCCTCCATGCTTCGCACGGCTATTTCCACGGCATCCAAGGACGTTCCATCGTTCTTCAGCACTTCATGGCCTGCTTTCAGAGCAACTTCCAATGCGGCTAGATACGCCTTCTCTTTGGTAGGACTCATCTCTGCTTTCAACAAAGTCCCCGCTCCTCCGTGTATAGCTATAGCTGTTCTTCTCATTGGGATCGAATAATTGAGCGCCTAAGATACAAGGCTCTCCATGGGATAAGTGTAAAATTCTCTCCTCTCAGGTGACTTTTCACTGACTCTCCGTCATAAAAAGGTAGATGGCCTGAGAGGAATCATTTGAAGACAGGTTACGTATAGTCATGCCACCCTTTGCTATGAGGGTGGCATTCTTTTAATTAGCCAAGATGAGCAAGACTTTCTTTAGCGATTTGCTCAGGGGAGATTTGGCTACACTTGAAATGACCCAAAGGACACTCGGCCTTTCCATGCAGCCCACAGGGGCGACATTCCAAAGCCTCCTCTGTCTGTCTAGAAAACGAAGGATATGTCTGAACGAGGACCAAAACCGAAGGAAGGAACAGTGGAGCAATAGATGGCCGAGACCGGGGCATTCATTGCTGAAGCTAGATGCATAGGGGCCGAATCATTGACATAGCTCATCTCCGCCTTAGAAATCAAGGCCGCGGACTCCAACAAACTGAATTTTCCCGCCATGTTAAGAACCCGGTCAGTTCCAGTGTCATCCTTGATCTCATCACATAAGGCTTGGTCTGAAGGAGCACCGATGAGAAGTATGTCCAAATGCTCAGGGACATGTGAAATGAGTTCTACCCACTTTTCCTTAGGCCACTGTTTGGTGAACCACACCGAGCTTGGAGCCATGCACACATACCTCCTTGTTCTGGAGCACTGCTCAAAGTCAGAAACATGTGGGTATAGCTTCGGCTCAGTCATAACTTCACCGATAATCGGTTTCAACAGCGCCATATTTCGTTCCACTTCATGAAGTCCCTCCTTCATGGAATGGGTGATGCGATGCGTGAAAAGAAAAGACAGGGGATTCTTCTGGAAACCGATTCGCACCTTGGCTCCTGAAAGGGCGGTGATCAAGCCTGTGCTGAAGAAGCGCTGCACATTGATAACCGTCCTAAAGCGTCTTTTTCGAACTTCTGAGACCATGCCAAGTGTTCGTTTCCACCACGTCTCCTTCTTATTGAGAACCAGTACTTCTTTCAGAAAAGGGTGCTCCTTATAGAGTCCTTCATTCCCCTGCCTCACCATAAGGCTCAAGGAAGAATCGGGAAGGGCTTTATGAAGGGCCTCGATCATGGAACTCACGAGTATGGCGTCCCCTATGAAAGCTGTCTGAATGATCAAGATATTACTTGAGGTCGAACTCATGCCTCCAAAGATATCCTAGCGCAACAACTATGGAGTATAAGAAAGGATTTCCCCGGAATGTCTTTTGGAGTCATGATGTTTGTTCCCGGTCATCTTCAGAACTTGAATGACGGAATGAAAAAAGGTCTCTTGACTGTGTTACTTTCGGAAAAAATCTATTCCGACATGAACCGACTTATCGAATGTGTGCCCAATATTTCTGAGGGAAGGGATCATCAGAAAATCCAAGCGATCACCTCTGTGGTGGAGACTGTAGAGGGTGTGAAACTCTTAGACGTGGATCCAGGTGCATCGACCAACAGAACGGTGATCACCTTCGTGGGCGAACCTGAGGCTGTATGTGAGGCGGCCTACCGTTTGGTCAAGAAAGCCGCAGAGCTTATCGATATGTCCAAACATCAAGGAGAACATCCCCGCATGGGAGCTACGGATGTCTGTCCTCTCATTCCTATTTCCGGCATAACGATGGAAGAAACGGTCGTCTTTGCCAGGGCTTTGGGGAAACGTATCGGAGAGGAATTGGAGATCCCTGTCTATTTGTATGAGAATGCGGCACGCAATGAGAAACGAAGAAACCTCGCCTATTGCCGATCAGGAGAATACGAAGGCTTGGATAAACTATCTACAGAAGAGTTCAGTCCCGATCACGGTCCGGCATCTTTCAGCGGTGCGGTAAAGCAGACAGGAGCCACAGCGGTGTCCGCAAGGGATTTTTTAGT
>JAQCAN010000142.1 GCA_027621335.1 Bacteroidota bacterium | reverse complement strand
GACCACTTTCTCAGAAATCACGATGGCATCCTCAAAGTTGTACCCTTTCCATGGCATGAAGGCCACTTTCAGGTTACGACCTAGTGCTAATTCACCGTTTTCTGTTCCATATCCTTCACAAAGAACATCACCTGGGTTGACTCGCTCGCCCAAGCTTACAATAGGCCTAAGGTTCATCACTGTACCTTGGTTAGTCTTCTGGAACTTGGTCAGGTCGTATTCCTTGACATCTTCCTCAAAGCTCAAGAGGCGTTCATCATCACTGCGATCATAGCGGATGACAATCTTAGATGCATCCACATACTCGACTTTGCCTGTTCCTTCAGCTGTGTGAAGGACTCTTGAATCCCTCGCCACCAAGTGCTCTAATCCTGTACCCACAATCGGAGCTTGGGGCTGAAGAAGCGGTACGGCCTGACGCATCATGTTAGACCCCATCAAGGCCCGGTTGGCATCGTCATTCTCTAAGAATGGAATCAACGAGGCTGCGATGGAGGCAATCTGGTTAGGCGCCATATCCATGTAGTTGATGTCTTCAGGAGCGACCAATGGGAAATCACCGCGCATCCTCGTTTTGACAATCTTCGTCTGGAATTCTCCTTTCTTATCTACTAGTGCATTGGCCTGAGCTATGACTTTGTCATCCTCCTCTTCAGCACTCAGATAGATCATGGTCTCTTTCTTGACCTTACCATTCTTGACCTCCATATAGGGCGTCTCGATAAAACCAAGCTTGTTCACTTTGGCATAGACACACATGGAACTGATGAGTCCGATGTTCGGACCTTCAGGAGTCTCAATGGTGCAAAGTCTTCCATAGTGAGTGTAGTGTACGTCACGCACCTCGAATCCGGCTCTCTCTCTGGATAGACCTCCAGGTCCTAGAGCGGACATCCTGCGCTTATGGGTGATCTCGGCTAGCGGATTCGTTTGATCCATGAACTGAGACAGCTGGTTCGTTCCGAAGAAAGAGTTGATAACAGAAGACAAGGTCTTCGCATTGATCAAATCTGTTGGAGTGAAAACTTCGTTATCACGAACGTTCATACGCTCTCTGATGGTTCTGGCCATTCGCGCCAGTCCAACTCCGAACTGTGCATATAACTGTTCACCTACGGTCCTTACTCTTCGGTTACTCAGGTGATCGATATCGTCCACATCGGTCTTGGAATTCACCAATTCGATAAGGTGCTTTATGATCTTTATTATGTCCGGCTTGGTGAGCGTGCGCTCATCATTGGAATCATCAAGACCAAGTTTTCTATTGATCCTGAAACGTCCTACATCTCCGAGGTCATAACGCTGTTCAGAGAAGAAAAGCTTGTCAATGACACCACGTGCAGTTTCTAGATCTGGTGGCTCGGCATTCCTGAGCTGCCTGTAGATATGCTCTACCGCTTCCTTCTCAGAGTTGGATGTATCCTTCTGGAGGGTATTGTAGATGATGGTGAAGTCCGCTGTGTTGACATTCTCTTTATGGAGGATGATGACTTTCGCGCCTGAATCGGCAATCAGATCGACATGCTCTTTCTCGAGGACCACTTCACGATCAAGGACCACCTCATTTCTCTCGATGGAGACCACTTCTCCAGTGTCCTCATCCACGAAGTCCTCGATCCATGTCTTAAGGACTCGAGCAGCTAACTTACGTCCAAGGCATTTTTTCAAGCCTGCCTTGGATACCTTCACTTCATCAGCAAGACCGAAGATTTCAAGGATATCTTTGTCTGTCTCATAGCCGATGGCTCTGAGAAGGGTGGTAACTGGTAATTTCTTTTTCCTATCGATGTAAGCGTACATGACGCTATTGATATCCGTAGCGAATTCGATCCAAGAGCCTTTGAAAGGAATGACCCTTGCAGAATACAGTTTGGTGCCATTGGCATGGTGGCTCTGACTGAAGAACACACCAGGGCTACGGTGCAATTGGGAAACGATGACGCGCTCAGCTCCGTTGATAACGAATGAACCCTTAGGTGTCATGTACGGGATAGTACCGAGATAGACATCCTGGACAATGGTCTCGAAATCCTCATGTTCAGGATCGGTGCAGTAAAGCTTTAGCTTGGCCTTCAAAGGCACAGCATAGGTGACCCCTCGGTCTATACACTCTTGGATGGTATAGCGCGGTGGATCGATGAAGTAGTCTTGGAATTCCAAGACGAATTGATTACGGGTATCCGTTATGGGGAAGTTGTCAGAGAACACTCTGAACAGACCTTCTGTTTTTCTATCCTCCGGATTTGTTTCCAGCTGGAAGAACTCCTTGAAAGAGTTCAACTGGATATCAAGGAAATCCGGATAATCTGTTTGAAATGGACTTTTGCGAAAATTGATCCTTTCTTTATTCTTCTTCATCTCAAGGTGTGGATGTGGGTTTCTGAAGGTCTAGTACGTAAACGTTTCCTGTTAAACAGGAAAGGGTTTGGACCCTGAAAGCTTCTCTCAGGGTCCAAACCTCTAAAAAGGGTCCTGATAGGTAAAGCTTACTTGAGCTCAACCTCAGCTCCTGCTTCCTCAAGTGATTTCTTGACGCCTTCGGCCTCATCTTTAGAAACACCTTCCTTGAGTGTGCTAGGAGCACTATCGACCATATCCTTAGCCTCTTTAAGACCAAGACCGGTCAATTCCTTCACCGCCTTTACGACTGCAAGCTTATTGGGGCCTGCTGCCTTGAGAACGATGTCGAATTCGGTTTTTTCCTCAACTGCCGGAGCGTCACCACCTCCCGCTGGACCAGCTATAGCTACTGCAGCAGCAGCTGGCTCTATTCCGTACTCATCCTTAAGGATGGTTGCGAGTTCGTTGACGTCTTTTACTGTGAGATTCACAAGCTCTTCCGCGAGTGCTTTGATATCTGCCATTTTATTGAAATTTGTGAGTTATTGTATAATTCTATTAAGCTGATGCCCGTTCTTGCAAGGTCTTCACAAGACCAGCAATCGTACCGCCACCCGACTTGAGGGCAGAGATGACATTCTTCGCTGGAGATTGGAGGAGACCAATAATGTCTCCAATAAGCTCTTCCCTTGATTTCAAGGCTGCGAGCATCTCCAGTTTATCATCACCGATAAAGATTGCTGAATCAATGAAGGCCCCTTTCAATACGGGCTTATCATGTTTCTTTCTGAACTCCTTAATGAGCTTAGCTGGGGCATTTCCCACTTCTGTCAACATGATAGAAGTAGACCCGTGTAGCACATCATACATTTCAGAATAGTCAACCCCTTCAATTCGTTCCAATGCCTTTTTCAATAGGGCATTCTTCACGACTTGCAACTTGATGTTACTCTTGAAGCAGGTTCTTCTCAATTTGTTTGTGTTCTCTGCATTGAGCTCGGAAGTATCAGCTAGATAAAGTACCGAACCCGAGCTGATCTGTACAGCAAGCTCGTCAATGAACTTGTTCTTTTCTTCTCGTGTCATTATTGCGTTCTTTTTCTAGCGTCAAGAAGTTACCGACCTAGCGTCAATCTGGATGCTCGGACTCATTGAAGCAGACATGTAGATACTCTTTATATAGGCACCCTTGGATGCACTAGGCTTGAGTTTCAAAACCGTCTGAATGAGTTCACGGGCATTCTCCTCGATCTTCTTCGCCTCGAATGAGGTTTTTCCGACCGCGGCATGAACGATTCCGTATTTGTCAACACGGAAATCGATCTTTCCAGCTTTAACGTCTTGGACAGCCTTTCCGACATCCATAGTAACTGTACCGGTCTTAGGGTTAGGCATGAGACCGCGAGGTCCCAATACTCTGCCCAAGGCTCCGACCTGTGCCATAACGTTAGGAGTACAGATGATTACATCTATGTCAGTCCAACCATTCTTGATCTTCGTGACGTATTCATCCAACCCTACGAAATCTGCACCGGCCTCGGTAGCTTCAGCTTCTTTGTCAGCAGAGCAAAGTACCAACACTTTCACATCCTTACCTGTACCGTGTGGTAGGGACACGGTGCCGCGAACCATCTGATTCGCTTGCCGTGGGTCAACACCAAGCTTGATCGCTACGTCAACTGACGCATCGAATTTGGTCTTGGAGATAACCTTCAACATGCTCGAAGCATCTGAGAGGTTATATGACACTGTGTTGTCGTACTTCGACAATGCTTCCTTAAGTCTTTTTGAAGTTTTCGCCATTGTTCCGAAGTGTAGTTAAAATGGAGCAGAGCCACCTTTGACAGTGATACCCATACTGCGTGCAGTACCGGCTACCATCTTCATTGCAGACTCAATAGTGAAACAGTTCAAATCCTCCATCTTGTCCTCTGCAATAGTTCGCACTACATCCCATGAGACATTCGCCACCTTCTTCCTATTGGATTCAGCGGATCCTGACTTCAACTTGGCAGCATCTTTAAGTTGCACGGCTGCGGGTGGGGTCTTTATGACAAAGTCAAATGACTTGTCAGAATAGACCGTTATCACAACTGGGCATACTTTACCTGCCTTGTCTTGGGTTCTAGCGTTGAACTGCTTGCAAAAGTCCATGATGTTCACCCCTTTCGCACCAAGCGCTGGTCCTACGGGAGGTGATGGATTGGCTGCGGCACCTTTCACCTGCAATTTGATCAAAGCACTGACCTCTTTTGCCATTCTACGTTATTAATAATGTTGCACGTCCACGGGAAGCTGTTCCTGAAACCAGGACAGAACTATACAACTGATTCAAAAAAATTACTCTTTCTCTACTTGCATATACCCCAATTCTAGAGGGGTCTTGCGTCCAAAAATCTTTACCATGACCTTCAACTTCTTCTTCTCCTCGTTGATCTCCTCGACCACACCAGTGAAGTTGTTGAACGGTCCATCTATGACTTTCACCGACTCACCCGCAATGAACGGTATGGTGAATTCAGCATCGCTCTCGGCAAGCTCATCCATCTTGCCTAATATCCTATTGACCTCAGTGGTCCTTAACGGCAGCGGTTCACCGCCTTTTTCAGCTCCGAGGAATCCGATCACATTGGTCACCCCTTTGATGATATGGGGTACTTCTCCGACCAAGGCCGCCTCAATCAGTACATAACCGGGAAAGATACTCCTCTCCTTGCTCACCTTCTTTCCGTTTCTGATCTGGAAGACCTTCTCCTGAGCGATAAGCACTTGGGTGACGTAATCAGAGAGACCTGCGCGGTTGATCTCCAACTCGATGAATTCCTTCACCTTTTTCTCCTTGCCGCTGATTGCTCGGACTACGTACCACTTCTTATCTATTTCGCTCATTTGAGTGTGTTTAGGTGATAAAGGTGTCCCTATCAAAACAAGTTGTAAAAGAACCCTAGCACTCCTTTCCACACACTGTCTCCAGAATTCACACCAAAAACGTAATCCATCACGAATACGATGAGGGCAATGATCATGGACGCAATGAGCACTACTATGGAGCTGCTTTGCAATTCCTTCCATGTAGGCCAAGACACCTTGTGCATCAACTCACTGTACGACTCTTCGAAATAGGCTTTAATTCCTGCCATAACCTTTAATTCTCTTTGCACGGGTGGTAAGATTCGAACTCACGACCTTTGGTTTTGGAGACCACTGCTCTACCGACTGAGCTACACCCGTATGCTGGCTCAAATAGGGTCTCCCTTTCCAAGTTCAGCTAGTAACTTTCATACATAGGCAAAGGTGGACACTCATTGGTCCACCTTTTCCCATGTAAAATTTTCCAGTCAGATCAGCTGATGATCTCGGTCACCTGCCCTGCTCCTACAGTACGTCCTCCTTCGCGGATAGCGAAACGAAGGCCTTTATCCATAGCCACAGGAACAATCAATTTCACAGAGATCGACACGTTATCTCCAGGCATGACCATCTCACGTCCAGTTTCCAATATGCACTCTCCTGTAACATCAGTAGTTCGGAAGTAGAACTGAGGACGGTACTTGTTATGGAATGGCGTGTGACGTCCACCTTCTTCTTTCTTAAGAACGTAGATCTCAGCTTTGAATTCGGTGTGTGGTGTGATGGAACCTGGCTTAGCGATGACCATTCCTCTTTTGATTGCAGCTTTCTCAATACCACGAAGTAGGATACCTACGTTATCACCGGCTTCACCTCTGTCTAGGATCTTACGGAACATCTCTACTCCTGTGCAGGTAGACTTCATACGTCCTTCCTGCATTCCAAGGATTTCAACTTCATCACCAGTATTAACAACTCCAGTCTCGATACGACCTGTTGCAACCGTTCCACGACCTGTGATAGAGAATACATCCTCCACTGACATTAGGAAAGGCTTATCCACTTCACGTGGTGGAATCTCTATCCATGAGTCCACTGCATCCATAAGATCCATAACGGTCTTGGACCATTTGGCATCTCCATTCAAGGCTCCAAGCGCAGAACCTTGGATGACTGGTGTGTTGTCTCCGTCATACTCATAGAAAGAAAGCAATTCTCTGATTTCCATCTCTACGAGCTCAAGAAGCTCAGCATCATCTACCATGTCCACTTTGTTCATGAAGACGACCATACGAGGAACACCTACTTGACGTCCAAGAAGGATGTGCTCACGGGTTTGTGGCATAGGTCCATCAGTAGCGGCAACGACAAGGATCGCACCATCCATCTGAGCCGCACCGGTTACCATGTTCTTCACATAGTCAGCGTGACCTGGACAGTCTACGTGTGCATAGTGACGATTTACAGTCTGATACTCGATGTGAGCAGTGTTAATAGTGATACC
>JAQCAN010000141.1 GCA_027621335.1 Bacteroidota bacterium | reverse complement strand
CGACTTTTTCTTGATTCCGCCATAACATCATCAAGCACCACAGCCCTCAAGGAGTTGTGCTGACGGTCTTCTCTTCTCGTTAAATCTATGTGAAACCAGAAAAAGTCGAACTGATGAACTATTCCCTTACCCACCCGCCTGCTAGCACAATAAATGATTGGTCTGCATTTCTTAGTAAGAGATGTTGGCTTTCTCTCTTGGTCTTATTCATATGGACTACGAGCTATTCGACTCAGAATGCCGATAAGCAACCTGTGCACGAGCTTTTTCCATCTTCATCACTGAGGTCGGCCAGTCAGGAGAAGGCAGAATTGACCAGCGGGTCTCTGTTCACCTTGGACTCATCGGTCTTGATGCAACTTATCGAAGATTCACCTGTAGAATTCACCTTGCCGGTTCCAGTTTTTGACGGGGACAACCTGATATTGCATCTACATCAAGTAGATATTTTCAGTGAGGATTTTCAATTCGTGACGAGTGATAATGACGTCTGGTCATCAGTGGACCTAGGACTTCACTATCGAGGGACCCTTCAGGGTTCGGAGCATTCCATCATAGCCATTAGTTTCTTTAACGATGAGGTCAAAGGTGTCATAATTGGGGATGATAGAACCTATGATCTTGGCCCCTTGTCTAAAGGAATCAATGACTACATCTGCTATTCGAGACTTGACTTTATCGATGAGATGAAAGAAAGGTTCAACTTCATCTGTGGGACTCTTGACGAAAGGCCTGGCGTTTTTCGGATGAGCAACTCCATTATGCCCAGCTTGCGCCAGGAGACTTTACAGACATCTACATAGAAGTAGACAAATCACTCTTCGATGCTGAAGGTGGAAGTGTACCCGGAACCACTTCCTATGTCACGGCCCTTTTCAATGAAAGTGCAGCACTCTTTGAAGCTGAGTCCATCTTTATGAACCTTTCAGAAGTATTCGTTTGGACCTCTCCTGATCCCTATGATGGAGTCAATACCGATCCAGACATCAGAGGAGCATACCTTGAAGATTTTCAAGATGAATTCGATGGCTTCAATGGTGATCTGGCCGTGCTATTGCTTGCAGATGACATAGGAGGGAAGGCGGCTGGCTTTGCAGGTATCTGTAATGCGGATCCTGACCTGAGCATGTGTGTCGCTGGAAGGTCTGAACCGGATCTTTATCCCTTCCCGACTTACTCCTACAACATCTATAATTTCTCCCATGAATTGGGTCATCTCTTTGGTTCACGTCATACCCATGCCTGCGTGTGGAATGGCGATGATACTGCTATAGATGGATGTTCTGCTACAGAAGGAGGATGCCCACTGCCACCTATTCCATCGTCAGGCGAAGCGACCATCATGAGCTACTGTCAAGACGAATTAGCTGGTGGATTCATTGCTGCTGCTCCCTTTGGTCCTCAACCCGGTGCCGTGATACGCAGTACCATTGCCGCTGCCACTTGCCTAGGGTGCACCACGGAGGAGAATCTTTTTCTTCCAGATACAGTAGGGAGTGGTCCAGCTATCATCCTTTGTGATACGGAACCTGCACCACCTGGTTATTCAATAGCTGGAAGTCAATTCTGTGCACTCAGCACCATCGAATCGGATCCTGCGTGCATTGATTTTTCTTGGGATGGTCTGTGTCAGTCAAGTTATGAGGCCTGCGTGGAGCTTGGATGTGAAGACCCAATTATTACTTGCCCAGCGAATGTGACGGAGACCGCTCCATCAGGAGCCACTGAAATGGTCGTTGATTATCCAGCGCCCATGGGAATGGACAGCTGTAGTTCTGTCACCATAGAATGCATTCCAGCATCTGGCTCAGTATTTTCAGTGGGCACTACCACCGTGACATGTATTGCCACTCATGAATTCGGCAATGCAGACACCTGTAGTTTCGAAGTCACAGTGAATGAAGCAGTTGCTGGCTGTGAAGTACCTACGGACATGGACGTAGTGGAAATCGGCTTTGGGACAGCGAATGCCAGGGTGAATGCCACTTGGACCAATCCTAATGAAACGACTGATTGTGAAGTGAGAGGAGGGAGGATCGCACCAAGTTCTATTGGCACAGGTACTCCTCTATTCGCGAATATCAATAACACCCGTGTCATCACCCAGACGAACGGTTCCACGGTGCTGTTCAATGTCGTTCTGTACAACAACCCCAATGTTCCATTCGTCATAGGTCAGACCTATGGCTATGAAGTGAGATGCCAATGTGAAGATGGATCAGAATACACGAATTGGTCAGGAATGACACCTGAATCCACGTTCATTGTTCCTTCACCACCAGCCTCTAATCTGGCAGAAGACACTGGAAATGAAGCTAAATGGCTGAATGAGACTGTGCTGTCCATCTTCCCTAACCCGAATGGAGGGGAAGAATTGATGGTCGTTCTCACAGGACTGGATGAAGAAGAAGGCATAGTGCAAATTGAACTTTTGGACATCACAGGCAGATTGGTGCAGAACGAGCGTATCTCAGTCAAAGGCGATCAGATCAATTACAGGATGACCTTTGAAGAAAGATTGCCGAGTGGAATATATATGCTGAGAGCAAGTCAAGACACCATGACGCTGAGCAAGAGATTGGTTATAGAATGACCCATGCAGCTATAGTATTCAACAAAAGAAGGCCCTGACTTTTGTCAGGGCCTTCTTTCTTTAAGGTTGTAAAGTAATATTCTAGAAGATCTCTCTTCCTGAGAAATGGAATGCACCTTCAATGGCGGCATTCTCATCGCTATCCGATCCATGCACTGCATTCGCAGCGATGGACTCAGCATATAATGCGCGGATGGTGCCAGGAGCCGCTTCCTTAGGATTGGTAGCTCCGATCAATGTCCTGAAATCCTCTACAGCATTATCTTTCTCCAAGATGGCCGCTACGATGGGTCCTGAAGTCATATACTCCACCAGCTCTCCATAGAAGGGACGTTCCTTGTGAATGGCGTAGAAACTTTTAGCATCTTCCGTGCTCAAGCGTGTGTACTTCATTGCTTTGATCGTGAATCCAGCTCCATTGATCTTCTCGAGGATAGCGCCAATGTGTCCATTCGCAACGCCATCAGGCTTTATCATGGTGAACGTTCTTTTACCTGCCATTTCTTGAATATTTAACGTGTTTTTCTAATTGGCGGCAAAAGTAAGCCCTTATTTATTGGCATCCAATGAATGTCCCTCTTGATCGTCCAGCAAGATTACCTTTGAGGCCTCATGATATTCGCTCAAGATATTCTAGCTCGTTTGCGAGCGGTCATAGATCCGGCTTCATCCATCCTTATCATCGGTCACCGCTCACCCGATGGGGATGCGGTGGGAAGCACTTTGGCCCTGCAGCACTACTTCCATTCTTTAGGAAAGAGGGCGGAAGTTCTTATGCCTGATGGCTTTCCCCCCTTCTTGAATTGGCTACCCGGTTCCGAAGGCATCCACCTTTTCGATGGTGATACCGAGTCGGGAATCGAGCGCATCCGTACCGCTGACCTGATCTTTTGCCTGGACTTCAACCGCATGGACAGGGTAGGACCCATGAGCAAGCATCTCATCGAAGCCTCTTGTCCCAAAGTGGTCATCGACCATCACTTGGACCCCTCTGCCTTCGACCTGATGTTCTCAGAGACCACATCCAGCAGCACCTGTGAGTTGGTCTACCGCCTAGTGGAGGCCTTGGGAGACATAGAGAGTCAGACCAAGGAGTTCTTCACCTGCATTTACACAGGCCTCCTCACCGATACAGGGTCATTCAAATACAACGTCTATCCGACCACCTTCAGGATCGCAGGGCATATCGTTTCCAAAGGCATTGTACCTCAAGACATCCAGTCCTCACTCTTTGACGTGAATTCTTTGAATCGACTTCAGCTTCTGGGAACTCTACTCTCTGAACGTCTCTTACATTTTCCAGAGCATAGAGCCTCGCTCATGACTATGACGGCAGAGATCCTGCAGAAATATGATTACCAACCAGGCGACACAGAGGGTTTTGTGAATTATGGATTGAGTCTGCAAGACTGCACCTTCACGGCCTTGGCTTCTGAAAAGGACGGAGTGGTGAAGATCTCCTTCCGTTCCAAAGGCGATGTGGATGTGAATGTCTTGGCCAATGAAGCCTTTGGTGGAGGTGGGCATAAGAATGCTGCCGGTGCGCGCACAGAGAAGAGCTTGGCAGAGGTAGAGGCCATCATCACCGACATCATCAAGACCAGACTATGAGAGTCCGAGTTATCTTATTCCTGGTTCTGGCTCTCGCCTCGATGTCCTGTGAATCCTGTCAGCGTGATACCCAGAAGCGCGGCTTGACTCAAAAGGAGATGGACGATAAACTCCTAGAGCTCAACAGACAATTCGTCCAAGAGGATAAGGCCATGATCGCAGCGTATATCCAGGAAAAGGAGTGGCCAACGTCCAGCACAGGTACAGGACTGCAGTATTGGATCTATGAGGAAGGAAAGGACACTACGAAAGCTAAGGAAGGTATGACCGCTCGCATCCGTTTCGCCATGCAATTGCTTGATGGAACGGAAGTCTACCAGACGCCTGAAGGAGAAGTCCAAGATTTCGTCATCGCCCATGCGGATGTGGAAACGGGCATCCATGAGATCGTGCTGCTGATGACCCCTGGGGATAGGGCGAAGGCCATTCTTCCGCCTCATTTGGCCTACGGGCTTACCGGAGATATGGCAAAGATTCCTCTCCAGTCTGCACTGGTCTATGACATCCAACTGCTGGCCTTGAAATGAGATCCTTGCTAGGAATCGTGATCGGGCTCTTGCTCTTGAGCTCATGTGATCGCCCAGTTCATGAAGGCTATCGGACTCTTACTCAGGGTATCCATTATCGCTTGATCAGTTTCAGTTCGGAGGGTGAGTCCATCACTCAAGGGGCCATGGTGAGGTTCAGTCTCTCCGTCTTCCAAGGTGATTCACTGGGATGGTCACCTGCTGTGGAGAGCATCATCCAAGCCGACTCCTCGGCTAAAGGATTAAAAAGTCTGCTCGGCCATTTCGAGGTGGAGGACAGCATCAATTTCCACATCGATAAGGAGGTGGTGGCCTATGACTTCGGTAGCCGATTGGACACCTCTTTAGGCTATGGCGCCATACGGTTGAAACTCCTAGAGTCCATCTCTGAAACCAAGTGGCAGAGTGACATGGAGGAGATCCTCTCATTGAGGAGAGGAATGGAACAAGCTAGGATAGACTCATACTTGGATAGTGTCCAAGCTTTCGCTGACCAAGCCTTCGAGCCTTGGGAAGGCCTGTATTGGAGGGTGGTGAAAGAAGGAACGCAAACGCCCATTCCATTTGGTCGAGAGGTGAGCATAGGGTATGAATGTTATTCACTCAGTGGTGCTTTGATCGACACCCAGCACACAGATAGTGAACCTGTGCTCTCTTTTAAAAGGGGCATGCAAGGTGTGCTCATTCCAGGAATGGAGAAGCTCATTTTGATGATGCCTCAGGATGCCGTTATCGAAGCCATCTTTCCTTCAGAGCAAGCCTATGGCAGACGAGGCGTCCCTGAGGTAGGTATCCTACCTTGGATGCCAATGCGTTTTGTCATTTATCTAGGTACTGAAAAGACGTTTCCTGAAGAGGTCTGAAGATATTGAGGTAACTCTTATTTCTTTCGCCACTCTGATGCGTCCAAAAAGAAGTTCTTCAGAGTCATCGGTCCTCGCTGGGGTCAATGACCCAAAGCCATCATCATAGGAATCTTCAGAAAGTCGGGCGACTTGCTTTTCCAAGCTTGGATGCTCTTGGTGATGATACGTTCCTTCGGCCCAGTGACATCTTGTGCCAAGCAGAGATTGAAATTATCGGGGGCATTGGAAAGGATATCTTGGAAGAGCTTTTCGTTTCTGAAAGGCGTGTCCATAAAAAGCTGAGTCGCCCCGCTTCGTTCGATACTTCTTACCATCTCTCTGATGCCCTGTTGGCGATCGGTCTTGTCTATTGGGAGATAGCCATGGAATGCGAAGGACTGTCCATTCATGCCGCTGGCCATGAGGGTGAGCAGGATGGAGGAGGGACCGACAAGAGGTCTTACGCAGATACCATTCTGGTGGGCCAAGGCCACAAGTTCCCACCCTGGATCGGCCACAGCTGGGCAGCCGGCATCGGAGATCATCCCTACGTCCTCACCCGACTTCAGATGCACGATGATAGAGGACTGTTCAACATCATCGGCATGCTTGCCCATGGAGTAGAATTGGAGTACATCTATATCCGTAGAACGGTCTAAGGACTTCAGGTATCGCCTTGCTTGTTTTACATTCTCAACGATGAAGATGCGACATCGAAGCGCAATGGAGGAGGTCTCCAAAGGAATGACTTCAGTGGTGCCTCCTTCAGTGATGGGGCATGGAATAAGGTAGAGTGTACCGCTCATGATTCGATCCATTTATCGAGCCAAGCATGGCAGCCTTCATCCACCATGTGGAATACTTTTTTGAAACCATCTTGTCCACCGAAATAAGGATCGGGAACATCGGTCGGTGAGTCGGGATGGAGGCCATCCATGAAGAGATGGACCTTGGAAGCTTGTGCTTTATTCCTGGCTAAGGCCAAGATGTCGTTCAGGTTCTTTTGATCCATGCACAGGATATGGTCAAAGGTCTCGAAGTCATCTGTATGGAATTGCCGAGCCTTGAGCATGCTGATGTCTACACCATTGACTTGACAGCTTTTTTGAGATCGAAGGTC
>JAQCAN010000140.1 GCA_027621335.1 Bacteroidota bacterium | reverse complement strand
TGACCTGATTTGAATCGATCCTTTCAAGGCCTTCTATGCCATTTTCCTGACCGATACCGAAGATCTTATCCATGAAAGGCAATTCCTTAGGATCGGTTGCGACCACAACTTTACCGCAGACGTCATGAGCTACTCCATAAGTCTTACAGAATTGCACTAATTCTTTACGGCCTTGCACACAATTCCTAGCCTTCAGAGAGCCGGGTTTATAATAGAGTCCTGAATGTATGACCCCTGAGTTGTGACCCGTTTGATGTGCCGCCAATTTTGACTCCTTTTCTATCAGGACGATACTCAGGTTCGGATACCTGTCTTGAAGCTTGTAGAACGTGGCTGCTCCCACGATACCTCCTCCGACAATGGCGAGGTCGAATTGTTGTTCCATCTCTAACGGTTTCTTTTGCAAATGTAGACGGGTGCTCGCATGTTCCTAATGCGCTGTTCTCAGCTTGTCATCAAGGTTTCTTCCTTGGGCACTCGGATCAGCTGGATGAAGCCTATGATGAAGAACACAGATACCAATAGGATGGACATCCTTATGTTATCCGTGATATCCAGTACATATCCGAAGCCAAACGTTCCAACCACCGTTCCTACGTAGTAGCAGACATTGTAAAAGCTGAAATAGCTGGCATGATCATTCGTTGCAGGAAGGAATTTAGAATACGTGCTCCTTGAGAGTGCTTGAACACCTCCCATGACCATCCCCACTCCGGCTGCCAGGGCATAGAACGTATATTCATAGACCACGAAGTATGCGAAACCACACAGAGCCATCCAGCAGACAACGGCTATCATCAAGGCCCTGAGATTGCCAAGTTTCTTGGACAGAAAAGCGAAGAGATAAGCACCCACGATTCCGACCAATTGGATGATGAGTATGGTCACGATGAGGTTCTGTGTTTCAAAAGGTTTATCGGCCCCATCAGCTCCAACGGTCTTGATCTCCTTCGCAGCAAAATTCGCTGCCATATACATCACCGTCTGCACTCCGGTGTTATAGAAGAAAAAGGCAATGAGATATTTCCTCAATCGGTCCGTACCCTTCAGTTCCAAGAAGACCTTTCTGATCTCACGATACCCTGAGAAGATCACAGACCGCGATACTCGTTCTCCATGAACCCGTTTAGGAAGCTTGAGGAAGGTAATCTGTGCAAAGAGAATCCACCACACCCCGACTGAGAGAAAAGAGATCTGGCAGGCCTTGGCATTGAAGAAAGATTTTGCCATATCCATAGCTTCCAACGAAGTCAGGCCGGAATTTTCGGTCAAGAACAGTGCGGCCTTTCCATCCACATCGAAATAGAGACCAGGGGCGATGATCATACTCAGATTCCAGAGCAATAGAAGTACACTGCCTATATAACCCAAGGAGAAGCCCAAAGCGCTCACACGGTCATGATCTTCTGGTGGGGCAATCTCCGGTAAGAAGGAATTGTAAAAGATGATGGACCCACTGAAACCGATACACGCCAAGGACGTCAAGACCATCCCTAACCAGAGGTGTTCATAATCGAAATAATAGAGTCCTGCACAAGACATTGCTCCCAAGTAGCAGAAGAACTGCATAAAGCGTTTCTTGGAATCGGCTACGTCCGCTATACCCGAAAGCAAAGGAACGATAAGGGCGGTCACAAGGAATCCTGCTGAGATGGCATAGCTATACAGCGAGGTATTCACTATGCCATAATCGTCCTGGACCAGGTCTCGAATGACATTTCCTGCCGCGTCCTTTTCTGAGGTCACCGCTTCGTAGAAGCCTGGAAAAATAGCGGATGTGATGGTGAGGGAATAGGCAGAATTGGCCCAATCGTACATGGCCCAGGCCCTGATGGTAGACTTATCCCCTTTTTTCAGCATGGGGGCTGAAGGTACTCAAAAGCCGTTTCGCTCCTCAGCGGTCCGTCTCATAATCCTCATAGCTGCGTTCCAGGATGAGGAAATCCACCCTGCGGTTCTGTGTGCGACCCTCAGAGTCCTCATTGCTGGCCACGGGCTTGGAACTGCCGTAGTACTGGATGCTTAGTCGCGCTTCATCCACTCCCATGCCACTGAGGTATGAGATGACCCGTTCCGCCCTGCGCTGGGAGAGCCCATCATTATAGCCTTCGCTGCCAACAATGTCTGTGTGCCCCTTGACCTCTAGGAATAGAAAGTCATTGTTCCTCATCCAGGCTGCGACCTCATTGAGCTGTTGCATCCCTTTTGGATCCAATTCATCCTCATCAAAACGGAACAGTACGTTATCAAAGCTGATCTCCTTGCCTGGTGGGATCTTCCATCGAGTGGAATCCTTCATGTCTGCCGCAATGATGGGAATCGAGCAGGCGCATTCTCCCCTAGAATCGACAGGGGTCACACTCAAGTCGTCCACATAGTAATACGCATATTCCCAAGGGCTGATGATCTCTTCCGTTCGCAAGTTGCGCTTCTTGACATCGATGCTGCGGTCATTGTTGAAGTTACCGAGGGTCAGATACCGCTCCCCTCCCTTCGCCTGATAGATATCGGAGAGCAGGAACCACGACTTGGCATTATCCAACACATGGTGGCTCGGATTCACCACTTGTGGTTGGACGGCCACTCTCTTGTAGGACTCAGATTTCACCTTGTTATTGGAGAAATAGGCTCCGATGCCATCCGTCACGAATCGAGACTGATCGGCAAGGGAGATATAAAAGCTCACACAATACATCTGGTCGGGTTCGAGGGCTTGGGTAAGCTTGGTCTGCATGTACTCTCGGTAATCCTTCTTGGCTGGAGCAAATGTGATGAGACCCAGATAGGCCTCGCCATCATGCGCTTCCTGATGGCCGAAGGAATTGTCGGGAACTCCTACAATGCGGCTGCAGGCATGGAAATAGTCGGACGTCCCTTTTGAGGCCTGGGTCCAATCTTTCACGATATCCAGATTGCCTTGGTTGAAATCAGCCGGACAGTAGCTGTGATCCTCGAAGCTCGGATTGGGCACCAAGTTCTGCCCCATTACCCCTGTAATGGTCATGACAGCAACGGCCATAGGAATAGTCCGCTTCAAAAGGGAATCCCGAAGGCTTATTTCCATGTTTGTATTAACGGATCAGCGCAGGCTGAATTGTACACGTCTGTTCTTGGCCAAGGATAATGGAGTCTTCATTTCAGAGGCAGGTTGAGCATCCTTGAAGCTCTCCACTGTAAGTCTGCGCGTTGAGATGCCTTTATCCACAAGATAGGCTTTGACCTTTTCAGCCCTCATCTTGGACAGATCCTTGAAGGTGTCATATTCTTTACCCTTGGTCACTTCAAAGGAGTCCATATGGCCTGAAATAGTCAATGAGAGGTCCATCTTGGCCAACATCATCTCTGCAATGGCATCCAAGTCTTTCTTGGTCGCTTCAGCAAGGTCATCTTCATTGGAGTAGAAATAGACCGCACTGTCCCTAAGGAGGTCGGCAGGATTAGGGTTATCCTTTAAGGCCGCAGACTTACTGAAGATGATTCTTGGCCCTTCTGGTTCATCGTCATTCTTACAGGCACATTCACTATCCGTGGCAATGGCTCTGAGTGAGAGGGCATCAAGGTAATAGTACCCTATCTGCTGCTGATCGACCTTCATCCATGCAGGGGCTTCCAACCGCTCCGTTACTGTGCGAGTGGTCTGCTCGAAGTTTCCTATGGCGATATTTTCCTCGGTTCCATCGGCTGTGAAGACAAGGCAAAGGTCCTCCCACGAATCACGGTTCGTCTGCACCTTATTTCTCAAAGGGTAGATGGCGTCTGTATTGATAAGGATATCCTTGGCCTCGAAGATGGGCTTCTTGGAGAAGACGAAGCCTAGATTATTGGTAGCATATCGGCTGACGTCAGCTAGGGAAATGCTGTAGCTCAGGCAGTATTTCTGACCTTTCTTCAGCATGGTCTTCAGCGGAGTGGTGATGTACATGCGGCCATCTTTGGAGGCTACATTATGCAGGAGGATTCCCACATAATTGTCCCCATCCTTAGGATTGGAACGGCCCAGAAGGTTGTCTGGCGCTGCAATCTCTGGGTACTCAGAGAGTTTGGTGAAGAGATCGGCCTTCTCTTCAGTAGCCGTGGTCCAGCCTGAAACGAGGTAGAATTGGCCCAACTTCTTGTATTTGTCGGAGGTGACGGACTCAAAGCTCCCATTGGGGATGAGGTTGGATGGGTCTTCGTCCTCCTGAGCCATGAGACCATAAGGCAAGAGGGATGAGACGATGAGTTGGAGAAGGAGGAGTTTTCTAATCATGTTCCGAATATCGTAAAAGCTTGTGAATGGATTCGCAAAGGTCATGCCCAAATTAACTGAGCTACTGACTTTCACTATTCTTTTATAAAGCAACTATGAATCAGATTTATATAAACAGAAAATAAATCGGCAATTCAGGAAACCTTCTCTCGAAAATGCAATTCCATCCATATCGATTCTAGACCGATACTCTTGCCATGGCACTAATTGGCCCTAAAAAGCAATTACAGGCTTTTAAAATCTGCATCTTTCGGTTCAATGGATTAATTCACAACCTTTATCCTTAGCGACAATTCATATCATGAACTTCTTCAAATCTGAGAACTACAAAAGCGCCCTGAGGGCCATACGCAGCCAATTGCTGCGGACGGTGCTCACCGTGCTCATCATCGCTACAGGCATTATGGCCTTGGTTGGTATCCTCACCACCATTGACGCGCTCAAGGCCAAGATCAATAATGACTTCGCCAGAATGGGCGTCAACACCTTCAGCTTGAGAGCCCCAAATAATTGGAACAGGAGTCAAGATGGAGAGCGCGAGAAGATCTATCCCCAAATCAGCTTCCAAGAAGCGACAAGATTCAAGGACCTCTATCCCCATGATGCAACAGTGTCCATCTCTGCTAACGCTTCCTTCATAGCAACAGTCAAACACCGATCTCTTAAGACCAATCCTAACGTAAGGGTTATTGGTGGGGATGAGAAATACCTAGAGGTCTCTGGATTCACTCTGGAAGAAGGACGTAATTTCTCCCAAAGCGAGGTCCAAGAGGGCCTGAATACCATCATTGTGGGTATGGATGTGATCAAGAAGTTGGAGTTCGAGCCCCTTCAATCTATTGGAAAGGAAGTCTTTCTTGGAGGCGACCGATATAAGGTCGTAGGTGTATTGGAGAGCAAGGGCTCCTCCATGGGCTTCAGCAATGATAATCAGGTCATTATCCCTGTCCGGAATGTGAAATTGAACATGGCCACTTTGGATACCCCCTATCTGGTGAGTGTGACCACCAAGACCCCAGAGCTTTTGGAGTCAGCCATTGATGAGGCCATTGGGACCATGAGAGTAGTTAGAGGAGACCGACTTGGCAGTGAGGACTCCTTCGAAGTAAGAAAGAGCGATAGCACGGCCAATAACCTTATCGAGAACCTGAGTTTCATTTCCATCGCTGCGACTGCCATCGGTATCATCACCCTGTTGGGTGCGGCCATCGGCCTCATGAACATCATGTTGGTCTCCGTAACTGAACGCACGAAGGAAATAGGGCTCAGGAAATCCATAGGAGCGAGCAAAGGGAATATCCGTACTCAATTCTTGGTGGAGGCCATAGTCATCGGCCAAATGGGGGGTGTAGTAGGAACGATTCTAGGTATTGTTGCCGGGAATGCCATAGCGGTGCTTGTGGGTGCGGAGTTCATTATCCCATGGCTCTGGATCATAGTAGCCGTTGTCATCTGTTTCGCAGTAGGCGTCATTTCCGGCATCTATCCAGCCTTCAAAGCGGCCAATTTGGATCCTATCGAAGCGCTCAGATATGAGTAAGCGCTGAACAGAATACAAAAAATCCTCCCCATCTAAGATGAGAAGGATTTCTGTAATCTTTAAAAGAGAGCTTACTCCGCTACTACCTCGAACTTCACTTCGGTGAAGACATCGCGGTGGAGTTTCACTTTAGCAGTGTACTCCCCTAGCTCCTTCACCTGATCGCTAGATAGAGTGATCATCTTACGGTCGATCTCAAATCCCTCCTTGGCCAATGCTTCAGAGAGCTGGATGCTGTTCACGGAACCGAAGATTCGTCCGTTTTCTCCAGCTTTTGCTCCGATTCTCAACATGAGACTCTGTAAACGAGTTACCAATGACTCGGCATTCTCCTTGAGTTTCGCCTCCTTATGGGCACGTTGCCTCACATTCTCGGCATGGACTTTCTTGGCTGACTCGGTTGCAAGAACTGCCAATCCTCTTGGGATAAGGAAATTCCTTGCATATCCTGGCTTCACCGTTACCATCTCATGGGCAGAACCTAGGTTCTCCACTTCTTGTTTCAATATGACTTCCATGGTCTTATTCAGGTATTAACGGTTTATTTCAACTGATCGGCCAAGTAAGGCAATAAGGCCAAGTGGCGAGAGCGCTTGATCGCTTGAGAGACTTTGCGCTGGTACTTCAATGACGTTCCAGTCAGTCGTCTTGGCAGGATCTTTCCTTGTTCGTTCACGAGATAAAGGAGGTAGTTGGGGTCCTTATAATCGATGAACTTGATGTTGTTCTTCCTAAAACGACAGTACTTGACCGACTTGGTCTCTATGTCGATAGGGGTAAGATATCTGATATCGTCTTTCTTATCTGCCATGGCTTATGCGTTTTCAGGGGTTCCTGTCTTTTCCTTCTTATTCTTATCCCTCCGGCTCTCAGCGTAGGTGATGTGATGCTTGTCCATCTTGACGGTAAGGAAACGTATGACCTTTTCGTCACGCTTGAAGTCGAGTTCAAGCTTTTCAATGAAGGAAGGATCAGTCTCGTGCTCTAA
>JAQCAN010000139.1 GCA_027621335.1 Bacteroidota bacterium | reverse complement strand
ATAGACTAAGAAGACCTGATCGTACTGACCAGATGTGAACCGTTGCATGGCCTCAGTAGCGATCTGGGACACGAATGTGAAGTTCAGATTCTCATAGACATCAGAGGCCAAAGAAGAAAAAGTACCATTCACCATGGTGTATCTTTTCTTAAGACCATCGCTGGCCTTTTTTCCCAAACCAAGGACTTCAATTTCGATTCCAGTATGCTGACGCTTCCACAAATCAACCGCTTTGACGATGTTCGCATTGAATGCCCCAGCCAGTCCACGGTTAGAGCTGATGGCTATGATCAAGACCTTCTTGTGATCCCTCACTTCCGCATAGGCGTTCTCTGAGGCATCTAGACTTGAACTCAAATTGGCAAGGATCTCTTGGAGCTTTTCCGAATACGGACGCATTTGTATGATGGCGTCCTGAGCTCTGCGCAACTTGGCAGCAGAAACCATCTTCATTGCTGAAGTGATCTGCTGTGTGGATTGCACAGACTTTATCCTACTCCTTATTTCCTTGAGATTTGCCACTTATCAAGCGTATTTTGATGAAAGATCGGCCGCTACTTTTTCGATGACATCAGTAATGCTGTCATCCAGCTTGCCTTTAGCCAATCCATCTAGCGTGTCCTTATGACGGTTCTCCATGATCATCAGGAATTCCTTCTCGAACTCAGTAATCTTCTCCACTGGAACATTCCTTAACAGGTTCTTTGTTCCACAATAGATGATGGCCGTCTGCTGGTCTACTCTCAATGGAGAGTTCAATCCCTGCTTAAGGATCTGAACGTTCCTTGCTCCTTTTCCAAGGACCGCCATTGTGGCGGCATCGAGGTCGGATCCGAACTTGGCGAAGGCCTCCAATTCACGGTACTGCGCCTGATCCAATTTCAGTGTTCCGGAAACTTTCTTCATCGATTTGATCTGGGCCGACCCTCCCACACGAGATACCGAGATACCTACGTTGATGGCAGGTCTGATCCCTGAGAGGAAAAGGTTGGATTCCAAGAAGATCTGGCCATCGGTGATGGAGATGACATTGGTAGGGATGTAAGCGGATACGTCACCAGCCTGAGTCTCGATGATCGGAAGGGCGGTCAATGATCCTCCTCCTTTCACTTTACCTTTCAATGAATCAGGAAGGTCATTCATCATCTGAGCAATCTCATCAGTGGAGTTGATCTTAGCTGCTCTTTCCAAGAGTCTGGAGTGCAAGTAGAAAACGTCTCCTGGATAGGCCTCACGACCTGGAGGTCTGCGAAGCAGAAGAGATACCTCACGGTACGCCACCGCCTGCTTGGAAAGGTCATCGTAAACGATCAGTGCTGGACGACCCGTGTCACGGAAATATTCTCCAATGGACGCCCCTGCGAATGGTGCATAGAACTGCATTGGTGCAGGATCGGATGCATTGGAAGCGACCACGACAGTGTATGGAAGTGCTCCGTTCTTTTCTAAGGTGCTCACCACCTGGGCCACTGTAGATCCTTTTTGCCCAATGGCCACGTAGATACAGTAGACTGGTTCTCCTTTATCGTAGAATTCCTTTTGGTTGATGATGGTATCGATACATACCGATGACTTTCCTGTCTGACGGTCACCGATGACCAACTCACGCTGTCCTCGTCCGATCGGAATCATGGAATCTATAGCCTTGATACCAGTCTGAAGCGGCTCATTCACCGGCTGACGATAAATTACACCGGGAGCCTTGCGCTCCAAGGGCATCTCGAAGGTCTCTCCTTGAATGGGTCCTTTCCCGTCTATCGGATTTCCAAGAGTATCCACTACGCGCCCTAACATGCCCTCACCTACATTGATAGAGGCAATACGACCTGTACGTTTGGCTTTATCGCCTTCCCTGATTCCCTCTGAAGACCCAAGAAGTACTGCTCCTACGTTATCTTCTTCAAGGTTCAGAACGATTCCCTGAAGGCCATTCTCGAATTCGATAAGCTCTCCAGAACGCACGTTGGATAGGCCATAAAGGCGGGCAATACCATCACCGACCTGTAAAACGGTCCCTACCTCTTCAAGAGAGGCCTCTGTGGAGACTCCTGCAAGTTGTTCTCTAAGGATTGCTGATACCTCAGCTGGTTTGACTTCTGCCATGTTCTATTTCGTTGTGGACTCCTTTCTTAAGCGGGGTCCGCGATGTAATGATTCTTTGTGAATTCGGCTTTAATGGCCTTCAATTTACCTGAGACACTGTGGTCGATCTGACGGTCACCGATGCGGATGATGAATCCCCCTATCAGGTCTGGGTCAAGTCGTTCAGTCAACTGGACCTCCTTATCATCTACCTTCTTGATGATAGCCAGGATCTCAGAACGCTGTGCTTCAGAGAGTGAAGTCACCGAAGTCACCTCTGCAGTGATGATATTCTTACTGGTCAGATATTGATTCTCGAATTCCTTGGCCACATCATCGATGAGGGATTCCCTTCGCTTCTTGACCAATAGGTCGATGAACTTCATGGAGATGTCCCCGACCTTATCTGAAAAGATAGCCCTGAGGACCTTCGATTTCATATCCGACTTGACCACTGGACTATCCAACAGCATGCGGAAGTCCTTAGAGTCCATGGCGGTCTGTTTGACCAACAGCATGTCCTCATGGATCTTGTCCAATTGCCCTTTCTCTTTAGCTAAGAGAAGGAGAGCGTGGGCATATCTTGTCGCTACTTTGGATGCGCTCATCTGATCAGCTCAGGTTGATTTCCTTGACCAATGAATCGACCAGGTCGCTCTGTGCTTTCTGGTCACCAAGCTTCTGCCTTACGACTTTCTCAGCAATCTCCAATGAGAAGGCTGCCACCTGATTCTTCAACTCATTGACCGCTGCTTTCTTCTCAAGCTCGATGTCTTCCATGGCTTTGGCCACAATGGCATCGGCCTTGACACGCGCTTCAGACTCAGCGGTGGAAACTAACTTGTCCTTGATCTCCTTGGCCTCCTTGAGCATGAGGTCACGCTCATTTCTGGCCTCCTTCAGTAAGTCCTCATTGTTAGCTTTGAGGCGGGCCATCTCCTCTTTGGCCTCCTTGGCCGAACGAAGAGCAGACTCGATGTTATCCTCACGCTGTTTGAGGCCATTCAGGATCGGTTTCCATGCATACTTTTTCAGTAACATGAAAACGATAAGGAATGACAAGGTCATCCAGAATAACAACCCTATACTCGGTGTTATTAATTCCATCTGGACAAGTCAGGATTAAAGTACTACGACTAGGATAGCTACAACGATACCGATGATAGCGGCTCCTTCAACAAGACCTGCAGTAAGGATCATGTTGGTACGGATATCATTGGCCAATTCCGGCTGACGAGCCATAGCTTGTACAGCGTCACCACCAATGCGGCCGATTCCGATTCCAGCTCCGATGGCTGCAAGTCCAGCACCTATAGCTGCAAGACCAAGATGCAAAGGAGCTTCAAGTAGGATTGAGAATAACATAATGTTTGTTTTTATTTTGTTTTATATCAGTGATGGGCCTCTTCCGTTGCCGCAGCAAAGTAAGTAGCCGAGAGTAAAGTAAAGATGAAAGCCTGCAAGAAGGCCACAATCAATTCCAAGAATGTCATGAATACGCTGAGTGCCACGCTAGCAATGCTCACTCCCCATCCAGCAGCTGGAGATATCTCTCCCATGATGAAGATCAACGCCACAAAGGCGAGGATGGTGATGTGACCGGCTGTGATGTTGGCGAACAGTCGAATCATCAACACGATAGGCTTCAGGAAGACTCCGATCAACTCGATAGGCGTGAGGATGAAGAGCACAGGAATAGGAACGCCCGGCATGGCGAAGACATGCTGCCAGTAGTGCTTGTTTCCATTGACAAGGATCAATATCAAGGAACATGCAGCCAAGACCAGCGCTACAGTGATGTTGCCGGTCAAGTTGGCCCCTCCAGGTAGGAATGGCACCAGACCCAACATGTTACCTATCCATATAAAGAAGAATACAGTCAACAGATAGGGCATGAAGCGCTCATAATTCTTCTCACCGATCACAGGACGCGCCATCTCATCTCTGATGAAGACCACTACCGGTTCGAAGAAGGATTGCAATCCAGTAGGGGCCTTTCCTTCATTCTTGACATAACCTCTAGCCGCAGAGATGAAGAAGTAGAGCATCAGTCCGAGCACCATAAACAAGGTGACCACATTCTTGGTGATCGAGACATCAATGATGTTGGCCGTCTCCTCTTCGTTGATGGTGCCATCAGGATTCTCATAGACGATGTGCTCATGGGAACCCATGGCGTATCCATTGTAAGCGGTGGTTCCATGATGGAAATTAGAGCTCATGAAGACCTGAAGCCCTTGCCCTTGATGGTAGAGCACGATAGGCAGAGGAATAGTGAGGTCTCCAACGATATGCCATTCATGCGAGTCAAGAACGTGGTGCATGATCATGTCTCCTACAGACTCCTCTCCTCCTTCAGGATTCTCGCTGCTTGCATGGATGGTCCCCAAGCTGAATACCATCATCACCAAGATCATGAATCTGAAGCTCCGCATCCCTTGAAATAAACCCTGTGTGATTCGCATCAAAACCCTTATCCGTTTCGCGGGGCGAAATTATACTTTTAATCAAACCAATAAAAGGAAAAGGGAGACTATCTCTCAAGAATCTCAATCCTTGAGATCCATGAAGCCTTTTATCATGAAATAAAGGCCCATCAATAGCCCTGTCAATGTGCCTACCAATGTCCAAATGGCTGAACCATTGTCAAGGTGGGCGTCCAATTTCTTCCCGAGGAATGCGAAAAGGAGGATGATCACCAGCATTTGGAAACCTATCCCGGAATAGGCCAGCAGTTTCCTCCCTTTTTTGATGGGCTCCTCATTAGGGTCTTTTTCCATGGTTCAATTTGATGGCCTCTCGTGAACCGAAGATGGTGAATAGTAAGTAACTGATGACGAAAACGATGCCATAGGCCATTCTCTCTTCTTTACCACTGCTTAACACGATGGCCAAGAAAAGGATGAAAGACAGGAAGAGTTTGATGAAGGTGCCTGCAAGGAATCGGTTGGCGAAGCGAGCTGGACGATCCTGAACGACTGCTTCCAAGGAGCGATGGGAGGCTACTGTGAGGAGGATGAAGAACAATAGAGTAATCCAAAGCTTCCAATCGGCCATTTCAAAGGCATAGGACGACTTGGCCGCAAAATAGCCCATTGATATCAGCAAGGTGATACCCACATTGCCGAGTAACATGGAACGTCCGATGAGGCTTGATTTCAAGACGATCAGCTGACTGCAGACATCTCCGTCTGAGCCCTAGTTACATCTTTGGACTTGAGAGTTTCTGCAGCAGGATTGGCCTTCTTTTCTGCAAGATTGCAGGTGCATGTGAGCTTGGCGCCTTCTTCCACCATCAACCGCATGAAGACCGCATCTCCTGAGATGGCCGAGGTCGACTTCAGGCTCAATAGGCCATTCACCTCTATCTGCCCATCGAAGACCCCTTCGATATCCGCATCCTTGCATACGACCATTCCTTTGACCTTGCCTTTGGCTCCTATAATGAGACGGCCCTCGATATGGATCTCTCCATCCACTTCCCCATCGATCCTGAAATTCCCTGGCGAACTGATCTTCCCACGAAGTGATGTCCCCTCAACGATGTTGTTCACTCGGCTATTCAGATTGTCTTCTGTGTTGTTTCGTGCCATGTTGTTTCTTTTTCAGTTCTTATAATTCTCCTTGAAGAACTCAAGATACCCTTCTATATCTTTGGTTTTGAACAAGGTAGCAAAATTCTTGGAGGTGATGATGAAGGTCTCATACCCTTTCTCATTGATCTTGGACAGGATGTTGTCCTCTCCTTTGAAGGCCCCTTGGAACCTCATCCCTTTTTCCTTGTTCTCAAAGGTCCTCACCAACAGAATCTGAGAATTGGCATCGATGAAACTATTGGTGACTTTCAAGGGCTCCCCTCTGAAATATTCCTGATTGAAGTCTGAGACACTCACTTTGAGGTCACTCATGGAGGTTCCCTTGTTCGGTACGAGCATGGCGAAGTAATGATCCATGTCCTCCTTGTATATGTAGTCCCCTTTGGGCTTTTCTTCTGCTACCTCATCGTCCTTGGAGCCACCTTCTTCACCCTTCACAGGTTTACCATCATCCAAAAGACCCAAAAGCCTCTTGGCTTCCACCTCTTCCTCTGTACCAGGGAATTTGACTACGATCTCCCTTAAGGCGGCAATGAAGTTCTCCCTGTCCTTCTTTCCAGCAATCGCCATCGCCCTAAGCAGATGGTACTTTGCGATATAGCGGTTCCCTGAGTCATTGTTCATGACATCCAAACAAGCGACCAACACGTCCGTATAGTCCCGCTGCCTGTATTTTCTGAAGACCGATTCATAGGCCTCCACTTCCTTCATGCGTTCCTGCTCATAATTGGCCAGATAGTCCGGGTCCTCTATCAATTTAGCGAATTCACTTTCTGGGAATTCATCGGTGATGAAGGCTTTGTAATAGGCCGATGTACTGCGCGAGTCCGTAGGGAAATAATTGCGATCCTCCTCCTTCTTAAGAAAAAGGCGATACAATTGGTAATAGACCATCTGCTCGTAGATGTTCCCAGGGAGCCTCACGGTCATTTCCTCATAGGTCACTATGGCATTGTCCACGTCCTGAAGATTGTCCTTATAGATCTTCCCTATTTCAAAAAAGGACTTGGCCATTGTGTCATTAGAGGCCTTGAGTGACCCATCACTCAGCGGCAAACCTCTCTTGAGTTCTTCCACGGTTGGGATGGCATTTCCTGGACCTGCCTCACCTAGTTCGGCTACCTC
>JAQCAN010000138.1 GCA_027621335.1 Bacteroidota bacterium | reverse complement strand
CAGTTAGCAGAACTGATGGCGCGCTTGAAAAAGGAATTCTGTGAATAGGAAGACCAAGGCATTGATGATGATCAAGCGTTTGGTCACAAGTGGCAGGGCGTTGAAATTCATAAAGTGCGTTGGAATTTTTTATCCAATTCGTCTGTTCCTATATTAATGATGACAGGTTTTCCTGACGGACTGATGTATGGCTGCTCACAGGCGAAGAGCCGATCCATGATGGCCCTCATCTCCTCGGCATCCAATCTTCGGTCTCCTGGATTGCGCATTCTTCTCGCCAAGGTCCGTGCCAAGACTTCATTCTTGTTCTTTCCCTTTGGAACCTCCAACTTGAAGTCCTCTATCCATTCATCGATGAGGGCGATGACATCGAATTCACCTGCATCAGCTGGGATTCCGTTGATCTTGATTGCCCGGCTCCCAAATGGCTCGATGTCGAATCCCATAGCTCTGAATGCAGCCATGTGCTCTGTGATGAGCGCCATATCAGTTGGATGCAGGTCCTTGGTCTCAGGGAACAAGAGCTGTTGTGAACGGCCTTCGTTCAAGGCGATGGAACGGATGAACGATTCATAGAGGATGCGTTCCTCTGCACGTTTCATATCCACAATGAGCAACCCTGATTTCAAGCTGCTCACCAGATAGCGTGCATTGAGTTGGTAGAACAGGCGTTCCTTACTCACAGCATCCATATCAGATGCTGTATCGGCCCGCTGGATATCCTCTCGCTCAAGATGAGATTGGATGATATCGGTATTGAGCTGTCTCCCTATCTCATACATCTCTTTCCAAGAGTCCCCTTGGCTGCGATCAGTCCTGGGAAAGCTGGCTTGAGAAGGAGGCAGCTGGCTGCGCTCTCTGAAGGGGTTGAAGTCTTGATCGACTTGGATCTGCGGAATGTGAATGGCTTGTCCTTTGGTCATCGGAGGCACCTTGAAGCTGCTATCCTCCTCGAAATCCAATGAGGGTGCGATGTTGTATTTACCCAAGCTTAGCCTTACGGTCGACTTGACAATGGCATAGATGGACTTCTCCTCTTCGAACTTCACCTCCGTCTTGGTCGGGTGGATGTTGATGTCCACCTTCTCGGTTGGGACAGTCAAAAAGATGAAATAGGAGGGATGATCGCCACTTGGAAGCAATTCTCCAAAGGCACTTTGAATGGCATGATGCAGATAGCCGTTCTTAATGAATCGGTCGTTCAGGAAGAGGTATTGTTCACCCTTGGATCGCTTCGCGAATTCAGGTTTTCCAACGAATCCATGGATACCTACGACATCGGTGACTTCTTTGACGGGGACCAGTCGTTGGTCATAATTGCTACCCATCAAGCCTACGATGCGCTGGCGAAGGGTGCCGGCCCTCAGGTTGAAAAGTTCGCTCTCATCATCTTTGAACAGTTGGAACGCAATGTCAGGATGGGCTAAGGCGACCCTCTGGAACTCCTCGATGATGTTCCTCAGCTCGGTCGAGTCGGTCTTGAGGAATTTACGTCTCGCTGGGATATTGAAGAAGAGGTTCTTCACGGCCAAGCTGCTTCCTGTAGAAGCCGAACAAGCCTCTTGAGCTAGAACCTTGCTGCCTTCGATCAAGAGGCGGGTGCCCACATTCATATCGCTCTGGCGGGTCTTCAACTCCACTTGGGCCACGGCTGCAATAGAGGCCAGTGCTTCTCCTCTGAAACCCTTGGTCCGGACGTAGAATAGGTCCTCCGCTTTGGAGATCTTGCTCGTGGCATGCCGTTCGAAGGCCATTCGGGCATCTACTTCGCTCATCCCTATACCGTCATCGATGACTTGGATGAGCTTGCGTCCAGCTTCTTTGATGATGACTTGCACTTTGGCGGCACCCGCGTCTATGGCATTCTCCATGAGCTCCTTGACCACAGAGGCAGGCCGCTGGATGACCTCACCAGCCGCAATCTGATTGGCCACCGAATCAGGGAGCTGGCGGATGATATCCTTTGGCATGGAATCAGTCAATAGGTTCACAGTGAATAATGATAAAGGGCATATAGAATGCCAATGAGTCCAATAAAGATGATGGCCAATCTACGCGTCCTTCCACGGTCGTGTATAGGAGTGTGGCGGTATCCCCACTTTTCCTCTATAGCCAATTTCATCCTTACCCTGTGCTCTGCCATTTCTTTGTCATCTGACTTGGAGTCCAACTCTTTTTCCGCCAGTCTGACCCGCTTTTCGAAGTCTTCTTTGTCCTGATCATAATAACGAGGAATGTAGTTGAATCCGCGGGGATTCGTCTTCACTCCTCTGATCATGGACGGTATCTTGGGTAATCGCATCTCTGCAAAGTTATCGCATTGACTCGGAACGCAGGAGATACCTCAAGAATTGGCTAAATTGTCACGCCAAATGAATGATTAGCTAACCTGTTATCCCTTTATATGATGCGATTTCTCTCTATTTTATTTGCCGTGGTCATCACACTGACCATGACAGCACAGGACACCACACGCGTCCAGACTTTGGAATTCTCAGATATCACCAAACGGAGAGGCTGGTACCAGTTTCCTGAGGATGCCGAGAACTACCGAAAAATCGTCATGCGCTATACGTTGAAATGTGACCAGGCGACCACGCAGGACAACTTTGCCTGTGGGGAGTGGGATTACACCACCTACACGGATGTCTATCGATATGAGAATGTCGGAACGCCTTATTTCCTTTTAGGGGCTCAGGCCTTGGATAGCATTCCATACAGCACTGAGGCGGGATATGATTATTACCAGAGCTATCAATATTTCCCAATCTATAGTGGGGTCATTTCGGAAGAAGCATATAGTATTGGAGATGGACTCAGCGGAACAATAGATCATCTCAGGATGGATAAGGTCAATCATAGAGCTCAGTATATTTTCACCGCGTCAGAGCTTCTAACTGCTGGCCTGCAAGCAGGTTCAATAGATCGTCTCGGCCTTGAATTGACGGGTTCAGGAGGGCAGGCGTCTAATCTGCTAGTGAGAATGAAGCACACAGGATTGAATGAACTTAATGAAGGACCAACCGAAATGGATGGCTTTCAGACGGTCTATGAATTCAATCCTGACCTACCATTCATTGGTCCATACAGTTTCGATTTCACCACTGCCTTCGTGTGGGACGGTGTTTCAAATATTTTGATCGATTTCTCCTCAACGGGTCCAGGAGATGGGAATTCAGCTTTTGTTGTCGCGTCTGATTCAGGCAATGACCTTGGCCTGATCTCCACCCAAGAAGACCGTTACCTCGACTTTGAAGGTGATGAATATGTGGAGATTCCCGCTGAGGTCTTCTCCGAAATCGACCAAGAGATCAGCATCAGTTTTTGGGCCTATGGAGATGAAAGCACCTTGCCCTTCAGCACCTGGGTCCTTGAGGGGGTCGATGCGCAGAACAGGAGAGTGGTCAATGTGCATCTTCCTTGGAGCAATGGTCGCGTGTATTGGGATGCTGGACATAACATGACGTCTTCATACGACCGAATAGATATGGAGGTGGACCCATCTGATTTTGCAGGTACATGGACGCACTGGACTTTCGTCAAGAATGCAGCGACAGGAACCATGGCGATTTTCATGAATGGAACACAAGTGCTCACTGGAACTGGTAAGACCAAGAGCATGGCCGGCATCACCCGTTTCAAACTGGGAGGTAGAGGCGACCAAGCCTTTACGGGCAATTATGACGGACATATTGATGAGTTCCAGGTCTGGAGTAAAGCCCTGACAGAAGCGGAAGTGCAGGATTACCTCTATCGCTCAGTCGATTCGGACCACCCTCAATATGCCTTCCTTGAAGCGGCCTATTCATTCGATGAGCGAAGTGGGGCTAGTGCCTTGGATGCCAGTCCTGCTCAGAGGCATGCCCAACTCATGGGACTTCCCACTCGAATGACGGAGAAAGGAGGTGACTTGAATAGGAATATGATGGTGACCTCTGTTCGACCTGACCTGACCTTCTATTCAGGAGAATATGACATGAGCATTGATTCTGTTCTGGTCACTGAGGCGGTCGAACATGGCTTGGTGTCGGTCATCGAGACCCTTCCATTCATCGACCAGGATGTCGCGGGCATCTCATACACCTATGTGGATACGAGTTATGTCTATCTGCCAGGACCATCTACTACCTATGCTCCGGATGGAAGCATAGTAGATGAGGTCGAGCTGGAAGTCACAGGAGTCTATCAGAACAGCTTCAAACAGAACCGTCATCAACTCCAGAACTATGTCACGCCTTATGGCATAGGACTGAGTTTGGGCCCCAATGGATTCCGATGGGAGTATGAGGTCACGGACTATGCACTTATCCTGAACGGACTAATTGAAATTGCTGCTGGGAACCAGCAGGAGCTCATCGACTTGGAATTCGATTTCATTGAAGGGACTCCTCCACGTGAGCTATTGGATTTTGAGACCATCTGGCTGGGCGACTATGGCCATGCAGCCATTGCTGATGATCTGGTGCTTCCTTCTGTTCCAAGAACACTGCGTTCAGATGCTTCTGAATTCATGTTGCGCACACGGACCACCGGGCATTGGTTCGGTGGAGTGAACAACTGCGCAGAATTCTGTCCCAAGACCTTCCATATCGATGTGGATGGTGAAGAACGTTTCTCATGGTTGAACTGGAAGGAATGTTCGGATAATCCGGTCATCGATCAAGGGGGCACGTGGATCTATGACAGAGCCGGCTGGTGCCCAGGGACCTTTGCCGATAGCTATGATCATGAGCTTACCCCTTACGTCACTCCTGGAGGAACCCATGACATCGATTTCGGAATGCAGGCTTATCCGAATAACGGGGGGGAAGGGAACTACCGAACCACCTTGCAGTTATTCCAGTATGGTCCTAAGAACTTCCAGAATGACGTGGAGTTGATGGATATCATCTCTCCCAATGACTGGGAGTTCCATAACCTTTACAACCCCATCTGTAAGGATCCTGTGATCGCCATCAGGAATCTCGGTGCACAGGTTTTGACCTCGGCCACCATTACCTACAACGTGAGCGGAGGACCTGAAGAGACCTACGAGTGGTCAGGTTCCCTGGACTTCAAAGAGGCCGAGGAGATCACACTGCCTATCTCTGGGCAAGCCTTCTGGAATGGCAATGGAGAAGAACTCTTCCATGTGACGGTCTCCAATCCAAATGGAGCGATGGATGAGAATATGGACAACTCCAGCCTCACTGCAGCCTACGAGATGCCAGAAGTCTATACTGAACCTTTCTACGTCTGGTTCAAGACCAACAATGCCTTCAATGAGAATGAGTTTTGGATCTATGATGAGCAAGGCAATGAGATCCTCAACCGCGACCCGACCGCTGCGAATACCGAATACAGGGACACCCTGGATCTGGCAGACGGGTGCTACGTCATGTATTTCCAAGACACAGGACAAGATGGTCTTTCCTTCTTCGCGAACAACGATGGCAATGGCTTCTTGCGAATGAGAAAAGTAGCAGGAGGAATCGTGGAGAATTTCAATCCAAGCTTTGGTGCGTTCATCAACTACCACTTCATTGTGGACCAGACCACAAGCCTGGAGGAGGCGATCGATGATCGGTATGTGACGGTCTTCCCCAATCCTAGTGCAGATGGGCTATTTAATCTTAAGGTGGACGCATATGTCGGTAGTGAATTGAATCTGGAAGTAAGGGATGCCCAAGGAAGAATTGTGCTTCAGTTGTCGGAATCCAGCATCTCGGACATGAAAAACATCGCCATTGACCTTCGGGACTCCGCAAAGGGTATTTACTTTGCACGCGTAATGATCGATGGCCGTCAAGTCATCAGGAAGCTTATCAAAGAATAAATCGAATACAATGAACAAAGCCACATTGACACTCGTCTCCTGTGCTATGGTCTTCACCCTTTCTGCTTGCGGAAATAAGACCAATAAGAGCACAACAGCAGTGAAGAATGAAGAGAAGGTCGAAGTAAAGGCCAAGGAAAAACCAGCAGATATGAATTTGGAAGACGGATTATACGCGAAGATCACCACGAACAAGGGCGAGATCGTCCTTCAATTGGAATATGAGAAAGCCCCGGTCACAGTCGCCAACTTCGTTGGATTGGCAGAAGGAGGCATTGAGAACGACCACAAACCCATTGGCACACCTTACTACGATGGCATCATCTTCCACAGGGTCATCTCCAAGGCCAACGGAGATGCACAGGATTTCATGGTTCAGACCGGTGATCCATTGGGCAAAGGAATCGGAGGCCCTGGCTATAAGTTCCAAGATGAATTCAATCCCGATCTGAAACATGACCGTCCAGGTATCCTGTCCATGGCCAACTCCGGTCCTTACACCAATGGGAGTCAGATCTTCATCACCATCGTTCCTACGCCATGGTTGGATGGGAAGCACAGCATCTTCGGCCATGTGGTCTCAGGTCAAGATATCGTGAACACTACCTTAGGGGGGGATGTCATGAAGACCGTTGAGATCATTCGTGTAGGAAAGGCAGCAGAGAGCTTTGATGCAGTGGCGGTTTTCAAAGAGAAGGCTGTATTGAAATAGGAGCCATCCCTTAGAACCTTCGAACCCTCGTCTTTGGATGAGGGGTCTTTTTTTGTCAGAATCTTCAAGGTTTCATCCTTTCGGATCGGTTACTTTCATAGCTGAATAGTCTATAGACAATGAGAACTCTCCTCTTTACCATCTTTTATTGCAGTCTTTTCGGCTTTGTGTCGGCACAGATCAGCATCGATCAGTCCAATATGCCGAATGGAGGAGATGTCTTTCCTTATCGCCTTTTAGCCGCCCTTCCAAGCGGTGCCGATCCTATAGTGACAGGTGAGGGCATAGTTTGGGATTATAGCGGTCTGAATGCTGGCTT
>JAQCAN010000137.1 GCA_027621335.1 Bacteroidota bacterium | reverse complement strand
GATGAGCTGGAATGGGCGATGGAATACCTGAGAAATGGAAAAGACCCTGAGCAATTATCTGGCAGAGAAGCCAAGGTCATGACACTCTATCAACGACTGAACCGCATCAATCAGCATAAGATGGTGCCGATTCCCGTCTGTGAGATTCCTAAGGATTGTACGGAGTGAGGAGGATTATTCAAGATTCCAGATTGCAGATTCAAGGTTCCAATTTCCAGGTTCCAGAGTCCAGATTGAATTCAGCCACACCTTGAATATTTCGACTATGTTCAGCGTACGTCTGCAATCTTGAATCCATCTCCCCACAGGCCTTTACACCCTTATTCTCGGATTAGGGATTGGATTGTCACATTTCCCAGTGAGTCATATACCTTGACGGTATACGTGCCCGATTCTAACTGGGAGAGGTCCAAGACATCGCTGGGTTCTGACCTGAAGGCTATACGGCCCATGACGTCAATGACCTCTATATGGGTGACCACCTTACCATCTGGATAAGCAAGGTTCAGTATACCTGTAGTCGGATTCGGATAAATCATTCCTTCATCAACTATGTACGAATCAGTCAATCCTACCGTGCCTCCAGCCGATCTGAAACTATTGGACTCCAAGAGGACCGCACTGTCAAATGAAGCATCTAGAGCATCTCCAATAGCTATCTTGATTTGATATAGTTCGCCAGGCACTACCTCAGCCGAAGCACTTAGTCCAATGGTCTGACCATCGAGGGCGCCATTCTCGATATCGCAGTTATCCTGGTAGTACTCACAGTTCATGCAAGGCCCCATAGGTCCACCAAAGAAACAATCGCCATTGCCATTATTCACATTGTCTATAGAGACAGGAGTACCACCAGGAATGGTCGCAATGTTCACAGAACCATCTGGAAATCCGGATGGAGAGGAGTATGGGCCGCTGATTCCTGGGCCTGAGAGGAACATGCCAAAAGCATCATTGAAGCTATTCACGTATTCAGGGACTCTTCTGAACCAAAGATGAAATCCAAGAAGAGCAGACTTTCTGCAGGAATGAAATCGAACTCCAGCACTGCGTGGTCGTTGATGGTGCCTGAAGCGATGCTCATGAGATCAGGATCACCTGACTGAGGGTTGCTGACTGCGATAGTTGTAGATATACCGAAATAAACGGAGTCCCCTAATAATGTTACGCCAACGACATCACCCGTAGACAAGACCAGACCGCTACCCATTCCAATATAGGAACCATTGCTCTGGAAATATCCAAATTGGAGATTCACCTGATCTCCAGGTGCCCCATTGAACGTGATGTTAGAAGCCGTCACTCCCACCCCTAGGAGTTGGTTTTCTACACAATCTTCCACTGTTTGATTGCTCTGAACTGATAGTTGAGCAGTTAGGACACTACTTAGAAGAAAAAGCAAGAGAGATAGGAGAAGTCCTTTCAAGATATTCATTATCAGAGTGTTTGGTAAATCAAGATATACTCAAATATATGTAATCAGGTCTATTGAATTTCTGATCTTCAGGACTCTGAATTTCTTTAAGGAGGTAAATACTTGTATTCTCAGAATGCAAACTCGGAGAAACATCTGGTGGAATGATCACTCAGGGGCTATGCGCACTACAAGGCCTTCAAGGATCTCTGAAATAGGGATTTGACATCCCAAACGGCTGTTATCCTCTACATGCCAAGCTTCATCCAGCATGGCCTGTTCATCCTCATTGCGATCAAGAATATCATGCTCACTTTCGATGTAGATCTGACAACTGGCACAAAGGGCCATCCCTCCGCAAGTCCCTTCCACTGGAAGCTCCATCGCCTTGCAGAGTTCCATTATGTTCATGCCAATACCTAGTGGGGCATCTACCTCATGTGAAACACCTTCGCGATCTATGATGGTGATATGGACGTCTTCTTTGGACATAATGAAGTTTGTTCAGACGAAATCAGAATCCATGGATACCCTGCACGGTGGTGTACTTGAGCACGTTCTTCTTATCGGGATAGACTCGCTTGAAAGCGGATTGGATCATGATGGTGCCTTCATGGAAGCCACAGAGGATGAGCTTCAACTTTCCTTCATACGTATTGACATCGCCTATGGCATAGATGCCTGGACGGTTGGTGCTATAGTCCACCGTATTCACTTTTATGGCGCTTTTCTCGATCTCCAATCCCCAATCGGCAATCGGGCCAAGCTTCGGGGTCAATCCGAATAAGGGGATCCAATGTTGGGTGGGAAGATGCTTTTCATCTCCACTCTTGGACTTGATGAGAACAGACTCCACGTGACCATTGCCAGAGATACCTACCACTTCAGAATCCATGATCAAGTCTATGGTGCCTGCTTCAGCCATGTCCAAGACCTTCTGCACGCTATCAGGATGCGCCTTGAAGCTTTGGCTGCGATGCACCATGGTGACACGGTCCGCAATGCCATTGGCAAGGAAATACGTCCAGTCCAATGCAGAATCGCCTCCTCCTGAAATGACGACCTTCTTTCCACGGTAGAATTCAGGATCCCTTACGATGTATTCCACGCCTTTGTCCTCGAACTGTGGCAGCTCTGCAATTGGTGGCTTCCGTGGCGTAAACACACCTAAGCCGCCAGCAATGACGACCACTGGGGCCATGTGCTTAGTGCCTGCATCGGTGGTGACGATATAGTTCCCTTCACTATCTTCTTCAATGGTCTCCGCTGATTCTCCAAGGGTGAAAGTTGGTTTGAAGGGTTCAGCCTGCTTCATCAGATTATCAATAAGGTCACCCGCTAGAACCTCCGGGAATCCTGGAATATCATAGATAGGCTTCTTGGGATAGATCTCCGAGCATTGCCCTCCAGGCTGAGGAAGGGCATCGATGAGGTGGCACCTGAGCTTCAGGAGACCGGCTTCGAAGACCGTGAACAGTCCTGCAGGGCCTGCGCCAATAATGAGAATGTCAGACTTTATCATGAGAAAATTACGGCTGCAAAAGTAGAATTATAGGTCGCTAAGTCCTATTGCAGACGCATGACATAGTCCATGTGATGCTTTTGTGATAATTGGACTATACCTTGCGATTCAATTTATCCGCCTTGGACAGAATACTCATCATAGAGGATGATCCAGACATCTCTGGCCTCATAGACATCCATCTCAGAGATATGGGCTTCCATACCGATATCAGCAACCACGGGATAGATGGTCTTCAGCTGGCCTGTTCCAATAGATATTCCATGATCATCTTGGACATCATGTTACCAGGCATGGATGGCTTCGAAGTGTGCAGGCGTATGCGTGTGGAGAAAGTGAATACGCCTGTGCTCATGTTGACAGCTAGGACGGAGGAGCTGGATCGTGTTCTCGGACTTGAGATAGGAGCAGATGACTATCTGACCAAGCCATTCAGTGTTAGGGAAATGAGCGCCAGGGTAAAGGCTATACTCAGGCGGGATATGCGTGCCGAGGCCACTTCGAAGCCGAAAGATCAGCCGTTGATCGAGGCTGAAAACTTCAGTTTGGATGTAGAGAGGCGCATTGTGAAAGTCAATGACGAGTTCAAGGCACTATCTCCGAAAGAATTCGACTTATTGGTATTGCTGGCTAGCAATGATGGACGAACGTATTCAAGGCAACAACTCCTTTCTTTGATTTGGGGTGATGAGTTCGATGGGTTCGAGCATACCGTGAACTCGCATATCAACAGATTACGGATGAAAATCGAGCAAGATGTACAACATCCAGAGTTCATATTGACCACATGGGGCGCAGGTTATCGCTTCAAAGATCTATCTAACTGATGCATAAACGAAGTTCTTCTTTCAACAGCCTCTTCTGGAGACTGGCCGCTGTATTCCTATTCATACTATTGCTATTCGCAGCGATCAGTATGTACATCTTCATCGCCTCCACCGATGAGTATTCAGCTGAACTCAGTCAGAAGCTGAATGCGGATCTTGCAGAGCATACGGTGCAGGAAGTCGCGCCCTTCATTGATAATGGCGTGATCAATCAGGAAGGAATGGGTGCTATCATGCATTCCATGATGACCATCAACCCTAGTGTGGAGGTCTATGTCCTAGACCCTTCAGGCAAGATCCTGAGTTATGTGGCTCCCTATAAAGAAGTCAAACTGGAAAAGGTGGATCTAGCGCCAATCCAGGCCTTCATAGAGCATGGCGAAAATGGAGTCATAGAAGGAGATGATCCTAGGGCCCTAGGAGAGAAGAAGGTCTTCTCAGCTGCGCCCATCATGGAGAATGGTGCTGTGACCGGCTATGTCTATATTGTTCTGGCCAGTCAGAAGTATGTCTCTGCTACCGAACAGGTACTGAGCAGTTATATCCTTGGTCTGGCTTTGCGCAGCGTGACTTTGGTCCTACTTATCAGCGTCTTCATAGGATTGATTGCCTTCTGGTTCTTCACCAAACATCTGAAGCGCATCGTCACGACCATGGATCGTTTTCAAGATGGGGAATTGGGAGTCCGGTTAGCAGAAGATGGCGGACAGGAATTCCAACAGATTGCCATGACCTTCAATGGTATGGCGGACACCCTGCAGAAGAACATAGAAGACTTGAAAGGCGTGGATCGCTTAAGGAAAGAACTTATCAGCAATGTCTCGCATGACCTCAGAACGCCTATTGCGAGTATACAAGGCTATGCCGAGACCTTGGAGATGAAATTGGATACTTTGGACTTAACCACCCAAAAGGACTATTTGGGGACCATCGTGAAGAATACCAAGCGATTGAATGATCTGGTCCAAGGACTGTTCGAACTATCCAAATTGGAATCGGGACAGATGGACATCTATCCTACACCCTTCTCTATTGCGGAGTTGGTGCATGATGTGGCATCCAAATACCGTCTGATATCTCAGAAGAAAGGCATCAGTATCAATACAATACTGGAAAGGAAATCCCCCCAAGTTCTAGCTGATATCTCATTGATAGACAGGGTCTTACAGAACCTCATAGACAATGCCATCAAGTTCTGTGATGAAGGTGACTTCATCAATATAGAATTGGACATAAATGATCCTGATTCTGTCAAGGTGCGCATCGCAGATTCAGGCCAAGGCATCTCCAAGGAGCATATTGGAAAGATATTCAGCCGTCAGTTCATGGACCGCACTGAGCGCAATGCAGGAGGAAGCGGCCTAGGACTTTCTATAGTGAAGAGAATCGTGAATCTTCATGGAGGTGAGATCAGTGTTGAAAGTCAGTTGAATGTAGGAACCGTGTTCACATTCAGCTTACCTAAGGCCGGGTGAATACTGGCATTCTTTAGTTGACTGCTTCGACCTTTTTCACACTCGGAATCAGTGTCCTGATCTGCTCCTCCACACCAGCCTTCAAGGTCATCGCGCTCATAGAACATTCCTTGCATGCGCCATGGAAGGCCACTTTGACCACCATGTCATCCGTCAGATCTACAAAGGTGATATCCCCTTCATCCTTTTTAAGGAAGGGTCTGAGCTCTGTCAAAGCTTCCTCGATCAGTGTGATATGCTCTTTTTTGGTCATTGTCTGGTGGTTTGAACGACCTTGCTCTTTTCACCAGAGTTGGCAGAGCGTTCCAAGGAGCGCTCCACCTCATCCATGATCTCATCCAGGTATTTCCTGGCAGGGGTCCCCTCTTGCATGATAGCTGGTCGTCCCACATCCCCTGCTTCTCTCACACTCTGGATCAAGGGCAACTTGCCAACCGTGTCCATCTCATCGGCCAAGGTCTGCGCGCCTTCTTGACCAAAGATGTAATAGCGGTTATCCGGTAATTCGGCCGGGGTGAACCAGCTCATGTTCTCAATGATGCCAAGGACGGGGACATTGATCTGAGGCAACCTGAACATGGCTACTCCTTTGCGCGCATCAGCGAGGGCGATGATCTGAGGCGTGGTAACAATGATTGCTCCTGTCAGAGGAACCGTTTGAACCGCAGTAAGGTGGATGTCTCCTGTGCCTGGAGGCAGGTCGATGAACATATAATCGATTTCTCCCCAATAGGTGTCTTTGAACATCTGCTTAAGAGCCTTGGTCGCCATGGCCCCCCTCCAGACGATGGCCTGAGAGGGATCCGAGAAGAAGCCGATGGACATGAGCTTCACGCCAAAGGATTCCACAGGGGTCATCCACTGCTTCTCTCCTATCTTCATTGTACCTGGGCGGTCCTTCTCCACATCCAGCATGATGGGCATGGAAGGCCCGTAGATATCTGCATCCACAAGGGCGACCTTATACCCTCGCTGGGCCATTCCTACAGCTAGGTTGGCTGTCACCGTTGATTTGCCTACCCCTCCTTTTCCTGAGGCGATCGCTATGATATGCTTCACTCCTGGTAGTCCCTCTTCGACCACTTGCTTCTCTTTGGCTTCTACCTCCACATCCACATTCACCTTGACTTCCTTCCCGAAGCTTCGTTCTATAGCAAACTCGACCGCATCGATGAGGCGCTGTTTATGGTGCATGGCCGGGTTCGATGTCTTCAATCGGATCTGAAGACCTTGGTCATCCACTTCTGTGGAAGTCACCATACCTGCGGTGACAATGTCCTTACCGCTATCAGGATCGAGGACCTGCTTCAAAGCTTCCCTTATCTCTTCACTATTCATTGTATGCATTAATGTCTTGAATAAGACAGGCAAAGTTACCCAATTGTATGCTCCTTGAACTGTTTTCTCCAAGGAGCCTCCTCAAGTATTCTTAGGATTGAAAAGGAATTATTTAGTTAATTTGACCCGCCTGAATCAAAAGTGCCTTTTCCCGTCAGACGTGAGGGAGCGACAATGCCTGATAGAGGGTGAATAGGAGAGGTGGCCGAGTGGCTGAAGGCGCACGCTTGGAAAGCGTGTATACGGGAAACTGTATCAAGGGTTCGAATCC
>JAQCAN010000136.1 GCA_027621335.1 Bacteroidota bacterium | reverse complement strand
CGCCTTTCACTTTGGACTTTTTCACCTTTCTTGCCTTGCTCTTGCGCTTTTCATCCATTCGGGATTCCAGGCCTGAGGATGCAAGATGTGTGTTGATGACCTTGAGGAAACGCGCCCCGAAGCGGTTCACTTTCACTTGACCAAAGCCATTGATGAAATGAAGGTCCTCTTCTTCGGTCGGATAATAGATGGACAATTCACGTAAGCTGATGTCCGAGAGGATCAAATATGCCGCTGAGTTCAGCTCTTTTGCGATGAGAAGGCGTTCATCCCTCAGCGCATCGAAGAGTATAGAGTCGTAGGCGAGTTCTTTTTTGACGACCTCTTTTTCTTCCCTGCGGGCCGTCAATGACACCTGCTTTTCGCCCCTTAGGATCTTCCAGCTCTCAGCATTCAACGAGAGGGTGGGAAAGCGTCCTATACTCTGCTCCATGAGTCCGAGTTGTATCATCTCCTTCCCGATCTCCATCCATCTGGCCTTGCTCAGATCCTTCCCGATGCCATACGTACTTAAGGCGCGTTGAGCCGAACCGATCTTCTCAGACTGGGAACCTCTCACTATGTCCAGGATATGCGATAGGCCGAAGGCTTGTTCCAATCGGGCAATGGTGGACAGCAGTTTCTGGGCCTCCACTGTGGCCTCATAGCGCTCCCTGGTAGTGAGGCAGTTGTCACAGTTCCCACAGTCCCCTTCATGCGCTTCTCCGAAATAGTTCAAGAGGTTCTTACGTCTGCATATCCTGGAATCGGCAAAGTCCACCATCCGCCTAAGCTTATTCAGGAGGACCTGTGTCTGTTCAGGATTGCCTTCCACCTCGCAGAAGCGGCTCAGCTTGAAATAGTCACCTGCACCATAGAAGAGGAGGGCATCACTGTCCAGTCCATCTCGTCCGGCCCTCCCTGTCTCTTGATAATAGCCTTCGATGTTCTTCGGGAGATCCACATGGATGACGAAGCGCACGTTGCTCTTGTCGATGCCCATCCCGAAGGCTATGGTTGCCACTATGGCCTGCACCTCGTCCTTGAGGAATTTCTCTTGATTCGCAGCACGTTGCTCACTAGGCAAGCCAGCGTGATAGGCCAATGCTTGGACGCCATTTTCCCTTAGGTTCTCAGCAAGCTCCTCGGTGCTCTTGCGCGAGAGGCAGTAGATGATACCATGCTCATTCTTTTTATCTTCCAAGAAGGAAAGTAGTTGCTCGAACCAGTCTTTCTTTGGTCGCACCGTGTATTTGATATTCGGTCGATCGAAGCTAGAAAGGAAGGTACGGGGACGGTCCATCTTCAATTGGGCCAGGATGTCCTCACGGGTCTGGGAATCAGCCGTGGCGGTGAGGGCGATCATCGGCACTTTCGGAAAGCTTTGTTTCAATTTCCCCAATTGCACATAGTCCGGACGGAAGTCATGCCCCCATTGGCTGATGCAATGCGTCTCGTCTATAGCGATGAGGTTGATATCCAGGGTCTTCAAATACTCCAAGAAGGCTCCCCCTTGATGGAATAATCGTTCAGGCGCCAAGTAGAGAAGGTCTAAAGCTCCAGCCTTTAAGTCCTGCATGATCTGCCTTTCCTGCTGTGCATCCAAGCTGCTGTTCAAGAAGGCGGCATTCACTCCGTTCAGGCGCAAGGCGTCCACCTGATCCTTCATCAAGGCTATGAGAGGTGAGATGACCAATGCTGTCCCTGGAAGAAGCAGGGCGGGAAGTTGGTAGCACAGGGATTTCCCACCTCCGGTGGGCATGAGCACCAGAGCATCTTTCCCTGACATGATGTGCTGCATGATAGGCTCCTGGTGAGCGCGTAGCGATCGGAACCCGAAGGTGCGTTCTAAGATGGTTTGATGATCGGGAGAGAGCATGGATTGGAGCAAAGCTTAAAGGATGAAAGATATAGGATGTAGGTGTGTTGAAAGGTCTATAGCTCTTGGTTTTTGTCCACATACAGGGGGATGGTTCAAATCGAAAGCTTGCTGATTCTGTTGCGCAGTGAGTCTATTGCAGTAAGGGGTTGATATAGTTTCAGAATTGCCTATTCATGCCGTAGATTTATCCAATGAAAATTTCCTCCCTGTCCTTTTCCCTGACCGTACTCTCCATTCTGCTGTCAACCTGCCTTACCGCCCAGCTGACTATCTTAGTAGATGCTTGGCCTGAGGACACGCCTGAAGGCGATCAGGTGTACATCGCAGGGAATTTCCAGGGCTGGAATCCTGGGGATACGGATTATGTGCTCGCTGATGATGGTCAAGGGAACTTGAGCATCACCATGGATCTCACTGCCGGAAATCTGATTTTCAAATTCACCAGAGGGTCTTGGGACACGGTTGAAGGCAATGAGCAAGGCCAATTCCTCCCCGATCGCACCTTTACATATGGTGGAGGTACAGAAACCTTGACACTTCAGATCGTTTCATGGGAAGATGTTGGCACTGGTTCAAGCACCGCTGCTGATAACGTGAGCATTCTTTCTACCGATTTCTATATGCCTCAGCTCGATGCGAACAGACGCATCTGGATCTACCTGCCTCCTGACTATGACGGCAGCAACTTGGATTATCCAGTGATGTACATGCACGATGGGCAGAATGTCTTCGATGCGAATACCAGCTTCTCAGGAGAGTGGGAAGTGGACGAGACCTTGAATGACTTGCATGAACAGGGAGATCCAGGTATCATAGTGGTGGCCATCGACAATGGTGGGGCGGAGCGCATCAACGAATATTCCCCTTGGAATAATCCGTCCTACGGAGGAGGTGATGGGGATGCCTACATGCAATTCATCATCAGTACGTTAAAGCCCTATATCGATGAGAATTATCGCACCTTACCAGGAAGAGAGAGTACTGCATTGATGGGAAGTTCCTTGGGCGGACTGATCAGTCACTATGGAGCCGTGGAGTATGAGGAGGTGTTTTCCAGAGTGGGCATATTCTCTCCTTCATATTGGTTTGCTGATGAGGCCTATACCATCGTTACCCAAGCAGACCATGAGCAGGAGATGCGTCTTTTTCTTCTGGCGGGTGAGCTGGAAGGCTCAGGCAGTGTGGTGGATGATGCGGAGGCCATGATCGACACGTTCTTAGCCAATGGCTACACCACGGATGAATTGAACCTGCAGACCCATGCCGATGGGCAGCATAGCGAATGGTATTGGAGAAGGGAGTTCGGAGATGCCTACCAATGGCTCTTTGCCGAGCCCTTGTCTGCTCCCTCTTTGGACAAGGTGCTAGGCATTGACCTCTTCCCTAATCCAACTTCGGATATAGTCACTTTGAGGATCGAGGATTCAGAACTTGATACTGGCCTTCAGCTTCAATTGACAGATCTCTTCGGAAGAGTTCTACTTCAAGGGAACAGAGGGACTCTGAGCCTCAACTTGAAGGCTTATCCATCGGGGAATTACCTCTTGAAAGCCAGTCATCCTGATTATTCTGGAGTGAAAGTCTGGACGGTGGTCAAACAATGACCTACTGCAGATTGTAGATTTCTTGGATGTCCTTGAGCTTGGCCGTGAAGTCGATATCCAGGTCCACCAACTTTCCATTACTCATGTCGAAGACCCATCCATGAACACTTAGGCCCCTTTCCTTATTCGCTTTTTGAAAGGCGGCCGTCTTGATGACATTGATGCATTGCTCTCGCACGTTGAGTTCCACCAAACGATCGGAGCGTTTCTTCTCATCACTAATAGCCTTCAGCTCCTCATGGTGGATGCGATAGACGTCTCTGATGTTCCTTAACCAAGGATTCAAGATGCCCAGATCGGCAGCTTGCATGGAAGCGAGGACACCCCCACAGCCATAATGCCCGCAGACCACGATACGTTTCACTTTGAGGAAGTCCACCGCATAGTTGATGACGGACATCACATTCAGGTCTATGCTGATGACCATGTTCGCTATGTTTCGGTGAACGAAGACCTCACCAGGCTTAGCCCCCATGATCTCCTCTGCAGTCACTCGGCTATCGGCACAGCCGATGTAGAGCACTTCTGGGTTTTGGCCTTGAGCCATTTTCTTGAAGAAATCAGCATCCGTGCTGAGTTTCTCTTTGATCCACTTTTCGTTGTTCTCGAATACAGTTACAAAATCCATATGATGATCGGTTGAATCATGGGACAAAGGTACCGTTTAGTTTTTGAATACGAGAATCGTGGCGGACTTGGGGCCCACTTCAAAGCTTTCCTTGAGGTCTATGACTTTGCCATCTAAGACCTGAGTCGCACTTCGTTTCTTGGAAAGGACTTCATCATAATCGCTTAGGTTCAAGGTATCCGACTTGTCTCCCTTGTTGATGATGAGCATCACGATCTCCTTATCCGTATATCTGAAAAGGACATAACGCCTGCCTGCAAAGAGCGGAGCGAAGTGCATGAGCTTTCCCTTATGGACGGCTTCTGAGCCACTGCGCCATTTCAATAAGTTCTTCATGAACTCTTGGGCTTCGGTTTGCTCAGCGTTGAGGCCCTTTCCAGTGAGCGCATTCACTTTATCCCCTTCCCAACCTCCAGGGAAGTCGGACCGGATGACACCGTGGGAACCGTCCTTCCCATTGCTCATCAGAACTTCAGTGCCGTAGTAGAATTGAGGGATTCCGCGGGTCACAGCAAGATAGGAGATGCCGATCTTCCACATGTCCATGTCCTCATTCACTTGGGTGAAGAAGCGGTCCATGTCATGGTTGTCAGGAAAGATGACCAGATCATTGGGGTGCGGATAGAGATAGTCATTGGCCAAGCAACGGTAGAGGTCCGCGAATTTCTCCGAATAGGCCCCTGACTCAGGTTGAAGAGCGCTGGAGAGTGCTCCTTGTAGTGGGAAATCCATTAGACTAGGGAGGTATGAGACATAGCCATCGTAATTGACCTTGTCCTTTTGCCAATAGGAGACGATGTTCGGATTCAAGGTCCACTCTTCACCGACAATAGTGAAGCGAGGGTACTCGTCTATGATCCTACGGCTCCATTCACTCATGAAATTCTTGTCAGGATAAGGGTAGGTGTCTTGTCTGATGCCGTCCAAGCCTACCTCTTCTGTCCACCAGATGCTATTCTGTATGAGATACTCGGCCATGAAGGGATTGCGCTGATTCATATCCGGCATGGTGGTATCGAACCATCCGTCAGCATGGCTGGCTTTATCCTTTTCTGAGGCATACGGGTCTTGGATGGTCTCCCTTCGGTGGGTGGTCTGAACGTAGGTGTTCCCATGGTTGATCCAATCCTTGAATGGGAGATCATCCATCCACCAATGCTCGCTTCCGCAGTGGTTCTCTATCATGTCGGCAATGACCTTCAGCCCTTTTTCATGGGCCTTGTCACATAGTTCATGGTACTCTTCCAGGCTGCCATAGCGAGGATCGACAAGATAGAAATCCGTTGTTGAGTAGCCATGGTAAGACCATTTGTCCATGTCGTTCTCTAAGATTGGGTTTAGCCAAATAGAGGTGAAACCTTGCTCCTTGATATAGTCCAGATGATTGATGATGCCCCTCAGGTCGCCACCATGACGGCCTCCATGGAATTCGCGGTTCGGTTTCTCTCTCATTCCGGGTACCATGTCATTGCTTGGGTCACCATTGGCATAACGGTCTGGGGTGATAAGATAGATGACATCGGACGCATCGAAGCCCACTCTTTGGGCCGACCCTGAGAGTCGCTCCTTGAGCACATAGGTCGCTTTTAGCCGTTTCCCCTTCATCTTGAAGGATAGGGTCATAGTGCCTGGTTTGGCTTTATCAGTGACCACGAGGTCAAGAAAGAGGTAGTTCTCTGAATCACCAGCGTGACTCGCGCTCAAGGTCACACCTTCATAATTCAATGAGGCCTGCGCGCTGGCTATGTCCTCACCTTGCACTAGCAATTGAAGGTTCTGATTCGCCATTCCCACCCACCAATGGGGAGGCTCGATGCGCAGATCATTCGAAGCCAAGCATTGAATGCTCAGAAAACATATAATTAGTATAGCAGATCGTCTCATATGATCGTGAAGATAGGATTTTACAAAAGTGGCCAATTCAACCGTTTTTGTGGGCCCTGATGGCTTTCACATAAAGTTCCCAGCTCATGTGTCCTGCAGATTCGGTGACATTCTGTTGCTCGATGGGGTCTGTAATGCTCTTTTGCATGATGCGCTGCATATCTTGAATATCTCCAGGCTGCGCGAGATAGCCGTTGAAACCATCCTTCACCGTCTCTGGAAAATGCCCGACCGCTGTAGCCAAGATGGGCAACGCGAAATTATAGCTCAAGGATTCTACTCCACTGGGTGTGGCCCGTTCATAGAAGAGAAGGATGCTATCAGCTGTTTGGAAGTACTTGGGCACATCCTCATTGGGGATGAATGCATTGACCAGTAGAACACGGTCCTCAATGCCCAACTCATTGATCAATTCCAAGGGTCGATAGTCCTTCTCATCGTCTTCCTTTTTCATGAAGAGGGCTTTGACAATGCTGAACAGGGCGGTCTTGATTTTGCTCGACCATTTTGAATGATCCAAGGTGTTCCAAAAAGACTCTCCACAGATCATCAAAGACACGTCCTCACGTTCTCTGCTGAGTTCTGCGAATGAGCGTATCACATCATGCAGGCCTTTGTACTTGCGTATGAAACCGAAATAAAGGAAAACATGCTCCTTCAGCCCATGCTGAGCTTTGAAGGCCTCCTTATCAAAATCAGGGTCAGCTTGGAAGAGGTCATAGATGGGGTGGTAGAGCTTGATGACGCTCCTTTGACCGCTCTCGTTCAATTCCCCATCCTCGCTCACTTGGAATTCCTCACCTGGGAAGAGCAGCTTCAGTTCATTGACCGTGCTGTAGGCATGGGCGATGAAATGCTTCACGCCCTGCAGGCCGAG
>JAQCAN010000135.1 GCA_027621335.1 Bacteroidota bacterium | reverse complement strand
ACAATGGGCTCCCAAGACCTATCAGGAATCCTATGACAACAGCGGCCTCATCATAGGCGATGCAAATTGGACTTTCAAAGGGAGCATTATCTGCTTGGATAGCACTGAAGAGGTCATCCAGGAAGCGATAGATCGAGGAGCCAATCTCGTAATCGCTCATCACCCGATACTTTTCCGAGGGCTGAAACGACTGACCGGAACCCATTATACCGAGCGAGCAGTAATCAAAGCTTTGAAACATGATATCGCCATCTACGCTATCCATACCAACCTGGACAATGTACGTCAAGGCGTGAACGAGGAGATTGCCGATCGCATAGGGATGACGGCCACAAGGCGCAACATCCTCATTCCAAAGGCCAATGTGCTTTTCAAACTAGAAGTCATGTGTCCTGAGCATGCTGTGGAAACCGTGCAAGAGGCCGTGTGGGCAAGTGGGGCGGGAAAGATCGGTGAATATGACCGATGTTCCTTCGATACTGAAGGCCAAGGGAAGTTCCGACCCACTGGAACTGCAAAGCCCGCCATTGGTAAGGTCGGTAAGGATGAAAAGGTCGAAGAAGTCAAACTAGATCTTATCGTCCCTGAACATTCTCTGTCCTCAGCACTGAAGGCTATGCAGGCCTCGCATCCTTATGAAGAAGTAGCCCATTTCATCACACGCCTAGAAAACGTCAATCAGACACTGGGCAGTGGCTTGGTCGGACATCTGGAAAAACCCATGGAACCCAGGGCCTTCATGGAAATGGTCAGAAAGGAAATGAAGGTGGGGGCGTTGAAGTATACCCATTACACTGGTGAAACAATTCAAAAAGTAGCCGTGCTAGGAGGTAGCGGAATATTCGGACTAGAAGCCGCCAAACGAAGTGGTGCCCAAGCCTTCATCACGGCAGATGTGAAGTATCATGAATACTTTGAAGCAGATGGAGATATCCTGCTGATGGACATCGGTCATTATGAATCTGAGCAATTCACTCAAGACCTCATTCAGCGCGTTTTACAGGAAAAAATCCCTACATTTGCCCACCTTTTGACAAGGCATAGCACTAACCCCGTAAATTATCTGTGATTCAATGGCGACAAAAGCAAAAACTGGGAATATAGTAGAAGACAAACTCAACGCACTTTGGGACCTTCAAAGCCTTGATTCTGAGATAGATAAAATCCGTCAGGTGCGGGGAGAGCTACCTCTTGAGGTTCAGGACCTTGAAGATGAGGTAGCCGGTCTTGAGACCAGATTGTCAAAATTGGAAGAAGAGGCCAAGCAATACGAAGAGGCCATCACAGCTCGGAAAAATGCCATTAAGGATTCCAAAGCGGCCATAAAGAAATACACAGAACAACAGAACTCTGTCCGTAATAACCGCGAGTTCGAATCCTTGAATAAAGAGATTGAATACCAGAATCTGGAGATTCAACTTTCTGAGAAGAAGATGAAGGAATTGGCGGCTTCAATGGACGCCAAGAAAGAAGTAGAAGAGGAAGTGAAGGAGCGCTATTCTGAGCGCACCAAGCACCTGAAGGCGAAGAAGAAGGAGTTGGATGACATTGTAAAGGAGACTGAGAAGGAAGAAAGCTCATTGCTCAAGAAGTCAAAAGCGGCCGAGGCTCTTATCGAGCCAAGATTGCTCAATGCCTATAATCGACTAAGAGGTTCGGCTAGAAATGGCTTGGCCGTGGTCAAGGTGGAGCGTGACTCTTGCGGTGGTTGTTTCAACAAGATTCCACCGCAGCGCCAATTGGACATCAAGACTTATAAGAAGATCATTGTATGTGAACATTGCGGAAGGATCCTTGTAGACAAGGAAGAGACCGAAGCTTGATCGGTATTCCGAGAACGATATTCTGAGGCCCTCATCCATTGAGGGCCTTTTTCATATATCAAAAGCGAAAGCCTAGACTGAGGATAATGCTATTCTGAACCTCATCGATCTGAGCAACCTGGAGGCTCTCAGGGGCATAGGCATAGAAGTCCGTCCCGAAACTCGTGCGTCTATAGGCAAGGTCCACTGACGTTTTGTCTTTCCGGTATCCCAATCCACCGCTGAGGACGGTGCGATCGTTGTTGTTGATCACTCGACCCTCCTGGTAAGGACTTGGGAAGAAAGCATACCCCCCTCTGAGTGAAAGAGTGCCATACCTGTATTCCACTCCCGCTCTTAGATTACCCACTGAGATAAGTTCACTCTGAAGGGCGCTGTTGGACGCACCGAAATCTATTGGAGTCTGATTGGAAGACCTGAGCTTCGCGCCAGCATAGTCCACGTATTCATATTCCGCATTCAGTAAGACGGACTTGCTCAGAACCAGACCTATAGCCCCCATCAACCGCGAGGGAGAGGTCATGTTGAACTCGTTATACCCATTGGCATCTGCATTCCACGTATAGCGTTCTCCATCGTCAAAAAAGGTGGAGATGGAGGTGGTCCAAGCTGTAGTCATGCTCGTCCAAGTGGGGGTAGTATAGGACCCTGCAATCCGGATTTTATCCACCGGGCGATAAATAGCCCCGAATCGGAAATTTAGACCGGTTCCCCTCATTTCGACATCTTGGATCATGGAAAAAGCGTTCAAATCAGTCAGAGCTGTATCGAGAATAACTTCTTGATAATCCAAGTATTCATCATAGACGATCCTTGTAAAACCAATGCCCATTCCTAGGTAGAGCTTATCATCATAATTCAGCGATCCACCCACAGTAGTCTCTCCTACTCGTCCACGTCTGCTCAACACAGAGAGCTGGTCGATGCGCGTCCCATCCGGGATAGCGGAGATATAATCCAGTTCAGAGGTGGTTGTGTCCGGATTGATCAGAAAAGTCTGATATGCGGGCGAAACATAGAAGGGTTCATCGAATTCGAAGTCTGCGGGAAGCATTCCAAAGGCATCTTGGGCGATCTCGTGAGACAAGGAACCATCACTGTGCTCGCCTGATACCACGTAATCCCCGTTCAGATTTTTTATCTGTGCATAAGAGAAGCCAAGTTGACCCATCTTCCATCTTCCTTTGTTCTCAAAGGGATAGACATTGATATATGCTAGATTATTCAGATTGAAATTGAATTCATTCTGATTAGATAACCTTCCGTACATGAGGGCATCACTTCTCATAGGCACGAAGGTGGGACTGATGCTGAATTCGCCTGAGCGATAGACGCCCATTCCTGCTGGATTAGTGAAGAGAGTTGAAGGGTCGCCTCCAAGCGCACCCATGGCCCCCCCCATTGCATTGAAGCGGGCAGTTCCCCCAAAGTCCGTGGTAATGAAGCGGGTGACATCCGTCTCGTTCTGAGCATCACCGATAAGGCAAAGCAATAGCATGACCCCTGATAAGAAGGTCTTTGAAAAGGCATTTCTCATTTTCACGATTTATCTTCTTCCGCCTCCGCTGGATGGACGGGTAGTGTCTCTGCTAGGACTGGAAGGCCTGCTAGCCGGGCGTGTGCTAGGCGGGGTGCTTCTCATGGTTGGAGATGGCACCGAACGGCTAGGTGAGCTCATGCTTCCTCCGTCATTCGAGCTTCCCTGAGGAATTCTTCCTGAGTTGAACAAACCTCTCTTCGTTGGTTCAGGACTTGGAGAAGAAGGACGCGTCTCCTGCCTAGGACGCTCAGGATTGGACGGTGTCATGATGGAGCTATTATCCCTTGGTCTTACTTGATCCGCAGGCGGTCTCACATAGGATGGAGCCTCATCCCTCTGAATGCCAGATGGTCTCTCATCTCGGATATTTGAAGGTTCTTGAGATGGCCTACCGAAATCCGGGTCCACAGGTCGGGTGCCATTTTGAAGATCTGGCTGGGATGGCCTTTGCTCAGCCGGTCTGGCGTTCTGCTCCTGAGGGCGGGCTAGGTCATTAGAAGGGGACGAAATAGGTCGCTCTTCCCTAACCGCTGCAGGTCGGCTATCCAACTGAGGTCGTGTGCTCAAAGGAACCCCTCTATACAGCTCATCATAAGCAACTTGACGGATACCTCTGGTCAAATCGGTACCTGGATTGGCCGAACTGCCATTGAACGGAGTATATTGACCGGTGTAGAGATTGGTAGATCGGTTATAGATGTCATTATTCGCAAAGCCACCATTCCAAGCAGTCGGACAGTAATAGGCTGGCCCGAAGGCCCCTCCATAGTACGGTCCCCATCCGAAAGGTTGTCCCCATCCGAAGGGTTGAGCATAACCATATCCCATTCCCCATCCGGGTCCCCATGCACTATAAGAGAAGTTCCATCCCCAACGGCTGTTCCAACCATAGTTGAAGCCAGGCTGGTAATAGGGTTGCCAGAAAGAGGGGCGTGGGAAGAAAGGATCGTAAGAATACCAAGAGTTATACGAATAGAAGGGATCATAGTATCCGAATCCCATGTTGAAGCTATTGAATCGCCTCGCTCTATTGCTGAAATAGAAATCGTCATCCTCATAGTAATCCCTAGATGCCCTAACAGGTGCCTGAGCCTTACGCTCTTCCCTTAGTTCTTCCCGATACTCAGGATTGTAGTAATCTTCCTGCTGAGCACTGGTGCTTGGCTGTGGATTCGACCCCAGGTAATCGTAATTCCGTTCATCTATGTCGATATACTCATCTGCCACTGTCGCTGAGGCCCTATTGCTCTTTGGGGAATAATAGATGTCATCCTCATAGCTGGTCAATGGCCTGCTTCCTGAACATGAAGCAAGGAGGATGACCATACTTGAGGCACTGAGGATAGAGATGTGATTCTTCATGATGTTTTGTCTATTGGCCTAAGAGTTCTTCACCCTTTCAGCCGTTCTAAATTTAGCTACTTTTAGCCGATTTTGTAAACACAAGATCCGTACCAATATCAACGAATAGGGCGCATCTGTCCCTATTGGGCCAATGTAAGCACGAAATATGGCAAAAGAACTGACGACACGCGAGGAGAATTACTCGGAATGGTACAATGAATTGGTGGTCAAGGCCGACTTGGCCGAGCACTCTGCTGTGCGCGGATGTATGGTCATCAAACCCCATGGCTATGGCATTTGGGAGCGTATGCAGCGCACCTTGGATGACATGTTCAAGGAGACAGGCCATCAGAATGCCTATTTCCCTCTTTTCATCCCTAAGTCCTATCTGAGCAAAGAAGCCGCCCACGTGGAGGGTTTCGCCAAAGAATGTGCCGTAGTGACACATTACCGATTGAAGAATGATCCAAACGGTGGCGGAGTCATCGTTGACCCAGAGGCCAAGCTTGAAGAAGAGCTTATAATCCGTCCAACGTCAGAGACCATCATCTGGAACACCTACCGCGGATGGATCCAGAGCTATCGTGATCTGCCTCTTCTCATCAATCAATGGGCGAACGTAGTCCGATGGGAAATGCGTACCAGGCTCTTTCTGAGAACTGCCGAATTCCTCTGGCAAGAAGGCCATACTGCCCATGCCACCTCTGAAGAGGCTGTAGAAGAGACCCTGAGAATGCTGGATGTCTATGCTGATTTTGCAGAGAACTTCATGGCAATGCCTGTAATCAGGGGAGTGAAGACGGAGAGCGAGCGCTTTGCAGGAGCATTGGACACCTACTCCATCGAGGCCATGATGCAAGATGGTAAAGCCTTACAGGCAGGCACATCTCATTTCCTTGGCCAGAACTTCGCCAAAGCCTTTGATGTAAAATTCGCCAATAAGGAAGGGGTTCAAGATTATGTCTGGGCTACCTCGTGGGGCGTATCCACCCGATTGATGGGTGCCTTGGTCATGAGCCACTCTGATGATGATGGCTTGGTCATCCCCCCAAAATTAGCTCCGATCCAAGTGGTCATCGTCCCTATCTATAAAGGGGAAGAGCAGCTCATGCAGATCAGTGAAAAAGTCCTTCCGTTGGTGAAATCACTGAAGGCCCATGGAATTACTGTGAAATACGATGACCTGGACACCAAGAAACCAGGTTGGAAATTCGCAGAGTACGAATTGAAGGGCATCCCAGTGCGCATCGCCATAGGTCCGCGAGATTTGGAGAATGGCACAGCTGAAGTCGCCAGACGCGATACCAAAGTGAAAGAATCCATGCCTTTGGATGGAATCGAGAGTAGAATCACTGCGCTGTTAGAAGACATCCAATCCAATCTCTTCAATAAAGCAAAGGCCTTTATGGAAGAAAAGAGCACTCGGGTGGATACCTATGAGGAGTTCAAGAAGGTGCTCGATGAGAAGGGTGGTTTTATCTATGCCCATTGGGACGGCAGTTCGGAGACTGAACAGAAGATCAAAGAAGAGACCAAGGCCACCATCCGGAACATTCCTTTGGACAATCCTAAAGAGGATGGAGTATGCATCTACAGCGGAAAACCGTCCACTCAGAGGGTTATCTTTGCAAGAGCTTATTGACAATCCCATGGCAGACGCATCTCAACTCGTATTGGACATGATCAGAGAGCGTTCATGCATGAAGCGGAACGTTTATGAGAACACGATCACACAGTTCAATAGCCTTAAATCTGTGCTATCTCACTACACTTCAGAGCTTGCGGATAAAATTCAGGCATTAGACAATCGTTTGGAGATCAAGTTCGAGGATAAGAGCGATTACGAATGCAGACTGACCATAGCTGGAGATACACTCATCTTCTATATGCATAGCAATGTGTTCCAGTTCGATCAGAGCCATCACATCTGGAAGACCTCTTATGTAAAGGAAGACGAGATGCGCTCCTACTGCGGCATTATCCATGTCTATAATTTCCTGGCTGATTCCTTCCGTATGTCGCGCATGAATGACATCGGGTACATGATTGCTAGGGTCTTCGTCAACAAGGAGGATCATTTCCTTGTGGAAGGACGCAGGCAATTGGGTTACCTATTCAACGACTATGTCAATAGCGTCTTGGACGAAAACACTTGGCAAGCCA